>NZ_JBHTMX010000041.1:0-20338 GCF_042679725.1 Methylopila musalis | reverse complement strand
CCGGCGGCGTCGGGATCGGCGCGGCGTCGGCGGGGGCGCCTTCGAGCCAGCCGGCGCAGGTGCGGAGCGCGCCGGCGAGGTTGTCCGGCCCGCCTTCCGACAGCAGGCGCCACAGCCGCTCCGCCTCGGCCGGAGGCACGGTGGAGCGGGCGATCAGGTCCGGGTCGGGGTTGTGGCAGCCGGGCATGACGGCGAGCGTGACGCCGTGGCGCTTCGCCATGCGGACCGCCTCCTCGACGCCGTAGGGCCAGTAGGCCGCGCCGCCCAGAAGCCGCAGCACCAGCAGCTTCGAGCGCGCGACCGTCTTCTCCAGAAACAGATCGACCGACAGGTTGTGGCGCAGCTTCAGCAGGCTCGCGAGCCGAAGCGTCGGCGCGCCCGCGCCCAGCGCCGCCTGCGCCCGGGCGAGCCCGGCGATCTCCGTGTCGGCGGCGGAGACGATCACCACGTCGGCCGGCGACAGGTCGAGATCGACCGCCTCCGTCCCGTCGCCGATCGGCTGTCCCTGCGCCTTCAGAAGATGCATTCCGGCTCCCAGCTCCCACAGACCCTTGTCCCGGCCTTGAGCCGGGACCCAGAAACGCTGGCGCCCGAGGGCAGGGCGCCGTTTTCGCCGCTGCGCCTCGACGGCGATCGAGACGCGTCTGGGTCCCGGCTCGAGGCCGGGACAAGATAAGGCGCGTCAGCCCTTCAGAGCGGCCTTGATCGCGGCCTCGTCCACGCCCTTCTCGGCGATCACCACCAGACGGCCTTGCCGGGCCTCGCCGTCCTTCCACGGGCGGTCGAAATAGGCGTCCACGCGGGGGCCGACCGCCTGCACCACCAGCCGGGCGGCCTTGCCCGTCACGGGCGCGAAACCCTTGAGGCGCAGCACGTCGTGGGTCTCCAGCACCGTGCGCACCCGCGCCGCGAGCTCGTCCGCGTCGGCGGCCTCGGGCGTCTCGGCGATGAAGCTCACGAAGTCGTCGTGGTCGTGCTGAACCTCGCCCTCCATCTCGTGGGTGGTGGGGCGGCCGTCGATCTTGTCCTCGACCCCGGAGGCGATGCCGAGCAGCACGTCGGCGGAGATCGCGCCGTTGGCGGCGGCGACCACGCGCACGCCCTCGCTCGCGTGCTCCAGCACCTGCGCCCGGATCGCCTCCACGTCGCCGTCGGCGAGCAGGTCGGCCTTGTGCAGCACGATCAGGTCGGCGGAGCGCACCTGGTCCTCGAACAGCTCCTCGATCGGGTCCTCGTGGTCGAGGTTCGGGTCCGCCTCCCGCTGGGCGGCGACCGCCGCCTCGTCATGGGCGAAGCGGCCGTCGCGCACGGCGGGGCCGTCCACCACGGTGACGACGCCGTCCACGGTCACGCGGGTCGCGATCTCCGGCCAGCGGAAGGCGCGCACCAGCGGCTGCGGCAGCGCGAGGCCCGAGGTCTCGATCACGATATGGTCCGGCGCCTCGGCCCGCGAGAGGATCTTCTCCATGGTGGGGATGAAGTCGTCGGCGACGGTGCAGCAGATGCAGCCGTTGGCGAGCTCGACGATGTCCTCCTCGCGGCAGGCCTCGCTGCCGCAGGCCTTCAGCACGTCGCCGTCGATGCCGACGTCGCCGAACTCGTTCACGATCAGTGCGATCTTCCGGCCGCCGGCGTTCTGCAGCAGATGGCGGATGAGGGTGGTCTTGCCGGCGCCGAGGAAGCCGGTAACGACGGTCGCGGGAATCTTCTGGGGGGCGGTCATGAGGGCTCCTTCGGGAGCTTGAGATCGAGAGGCAGGCCGGCCGCCACCAGCGTCACGCGGTCCGAGACCGCCGCCACGCGCTGGTTCAGCCGGCCCTGATGATCGCGGAACGCGCGGGCCAGCGCGTTGTCGGGCACGACGCCGTAGCCCACCTCGTTGGAGACCAGGACGACGGGGCCTTGCGCCTGAGCGAGGCTCGCCAGCAGTCCGTCCGCGTCCTGCTCCACGTCGTGGTCGGCCAGCATCACGTTGCTGAGCCACAAGGTGAGGCAGTCCACCAGCAGGACGCGGCCGGGCGCGGCCTCCGCCCGGATCGTCTCGGGGAGACGCAGAGGCGCCTCCACCGTGCGCCAGCGGCGGTCGGCGCGGTCGAGCTGGTGACGGGCGATGCGGTCGCGCATCTCATCGTCGTAAGCCTGCGCCGTCGCCACATAGACGAGGTCGCGCCCCGAGGCTGCGGCGAGGCCTTCGGCGAAGCGGCTCTTGCCCGAGCGCGCTCCCCCGAGGACCAGCGCCAGCCGGGCGGTCACGCCCCGCCGAAGCGCTGGCGCAGCGCGCCGGCGAGCGCCCCGAGGGCCGACCAGAACACGAAGCCGGTCACGATCACCGCGACCACGAAGTCGTGCTCCAGCTTGCGCGGGATCGCCGGCGGCTCCGGGGCATGGGGCGCGCCGATCACGTGCGGCGCGGCGATCAGCGCCACCGCGAGGATCGCGAGCACGGGCGAGCGGCCGAAGGCGAGCAGCGCCAGACCGAGCGCGGTGGCGGCCACCGTGCCGATCCACCAGATCTGGCGGGCCTCCAGCGCCGCGCCGGTGACGCCGGGCGCTTCCGGCGGCAGGCCGACGGAGGGCGCGAGCGTGAAGGCGGCGAAGCCGGCGAGGCCCCAGAACAGCCCCTCGCGCCACGAGGCCAGCCCGCCCTTGAGCTCGCTTGCGGACACGAGCAGCAGCGCGAAGCCGACCGCGCTCAGCACGTTGGCGACGAGGGTCCAGCCGAAGCGCTCGATCCCGTCGGCGGGCTCCCAGGCTTCGGGGTCGTGCGCATGGGCCGCGTCGTGGGCCTCCTGCGCGGCGAGGTCGGCTTTCGCGGCGGCGAGATGATCGTGCTCGCCGGACGCGGCGTGGTCATGGGGCGCGGGCGCTTCGGAGCGCTGGGATTCGAACGCCTCGGCCTGAACGATGAGCGGCTGGACGCTGAAATGCTGGACGACGGTCAGCACAAGGCCGGAGCCGAGCCCCACCAGCGCCGCCACCAGAACGATGGTGCGGAACAGATTCACGATGTCGGCTCCGCCTCAGTGGCAGGGAAAGCCGATCGAATGCCGATGGTCGTGCGCCGCGTTGTGCGCCACGGCCATCTGGGCGAAGCCCACGCCGCCGATGATGACGACGCCGAACAGGAACGCGGCGACGATCGAGACCGCGCGCGACGAGGTCAGCGCGGCGGAGGAGGCGGAGGTGCGGAAGTCGGCGTGCGACATGAGCTTACGGCCTTTTCTTGCCCTCCCACCGAGGGCGTTGGCGTGGGCGCCGCGGCAGGTCTCCTGGCTTGCGGGTCGCCGCGACGCGCCGGCCTTCCCGGACCCGAAGGCCCAGTGGCGGAACTGGCGCGCCGCTCGCCGCTCACAGTTGCGGGGGCAGCTCCGGACTCGGGGAACGCGCGATTGCGCGGCTCCCCCCACCGGATTCCCTCTGGTCCCGAAGGAGCCGAAGCGAACGGTTCGAGGCTTAGCAGACGCGGCGCCCGCTCACAACGGCGTGCGACGGGCGCCTTGGTCGAAGGCGGCGGCTCAATAGCCGAGAAGACGCGCGGCGATGCCGACCGGAGAGGGCGAAAGGCCGCGGCCGACCGCCACCGCCTCCCACAGGAACAGCGCAAGCCCGGCGCCTCCGAGCGCGACGCCGACGCGGTGCGCCAGATCGCCGACGCGGCTCGCGGCCTCGGAGCGGGCCAGCGCCAGCGTTGCGGCGGCCACCGCCGCGCCCACCAGCGCCACCACCACCCAGTATTGCAGGTTGGCGGCGCCGCGAATCTGCGGGCTGTGGCCGAGGCCGACCACGGACAGCGCGATCAGGGCGATGAAGCCGAGGCCCCAGCCGAAGAAGGCGGCGCGGCTAAGCGGACGCTCGTCCTGGGGCGCGGGCGGTTTTGGCGGGATGGTCATGGCGTCAGTCGATCGCTTTCAGCACGTCCGCGAGCTTGCCGACCAGCTCGTCCACCTGCGCTTCGGAGATGATGAGCGGCGGCGACAACGCGATGGTGTCGCCGGTGGTGCGGAGCAGCAGGCCGTCGTCGAAGGCCTTGGTGAAGGCGGCGTAGGCGCGTCTGGTCGGCGCGCCCTCGATCGGCTCCAGCTCCACCGCGCCCACGAGGCCGACGGTGCGGACGTCGATCACGTGCGGCAGGCCCTTCAGCGCGTGCAGCCCGTCGGCGAGACGCTCGCCCATGACGGCGGCGCGCTCGAACAGGCCCTCCTCCTGGTAGATGTCGAGGGTGGCGAGGCCGGCGGCGCAGGCCATGGGGTGGCCGGAATAGGTGTAGCCGTGGAACAGCTCGATCACATGCTCCGGGCCGCTCATGAAGGCGTCGTAGATCTTCGACGAGGCGAACACCGCGCCCATGGGCACGACGCCGTTGGTGACGGCCTTGGCGGTGGTGATGATGTCCGGCGTCACGCCGAACAGCTCGGAGGCGAAGGCGGCGCCGAGCCGGCCGAAGCCGGTGATGACCTCGTCGAAGATGAGCAGGATGCCGTGGCGGTCGCAGATGGCGCGCAGCCGCTCCAGATAGCCCTTCGGCGGCGGCAGCACGCCGGTGGAGCCGGCGACCGGCTCCACGATCACGGCCGCGATGGTGGAGGCGTCGTGCAGCGCCACCAGCCGCTCCAGATCGTCGGCGAGCTCCGCGCCGTGCTCGGGCAGGCCGCGGGAGAAGCCGTTGCGGGCGGGGTCATGAGTGTGGCGCAGGTGGTCGACGCCGTTGAGGCCGAGGCCGAACGCCTTGCGGTTCGCCACCATGCCGCCGACCGAAAGGCCGCCGAAGCCGACGCCGTGATAGCCGCGCTCGCGTCCGATCAGCCGGGTGCGGCCGGCGTCGCCCCGGGCGCGGTGGTAGGCGAGGGCGATCTTGAGCGCGGTGTCGACCGATTCCGAACCGGAATTGGTGAAGAACACACGGTCGAGGCCCTTGGGCGCGAGCGCGGTGAGGCGGCTTGCGAATTCGAACGCCTTGGGGTGGCCCATGTTGAAGTTCGGCGCGAAGTCGAGCTCGGCGACCTGCGCCCGCACCGCCTCCACGATCTTCTCGCGGCCGTGGCCCGCGTTGACGCACCAGAGGCCTGCGGCGCCGTCGAGCACCTCGTGGCCGTCGGCGGCGCGGTAGTGCATGTCCTTGGCGCTCACCAGCATGCGCGGCGCCGCCTTGTACTGCCGGTTCGGCGTGAACGGCATCCAGAAGGCGTCGAGATTGTTGGTCGGCGCAGGCGCGGCGCTCGCGGGCATGAGAGTAAGGTCCGGCTGTTGCTAGGGGGCGTGCGGCGCCACGTTGGGCGGGCGCCGTCGGCAGGTCAAGGCGGGGAAACCCCGTTCCCGATCGCGTGAGGAGGCGCAGTGCCGCGGCGTCTCGTCCGTTTCAGGACGTGAGCCGGGGTCCATGGCGCAGGCCACGGGCGCCGTCTATTTTGTCGCATGGGAGGGCGGATGCGCGCCTCGATCATCGCCGTCGCAGCCCTGACCGTGATCGCCGCCGGCGCCTACGCCGGCATGAACGCGCTGTTGCCCGCGCCCGCCCAGACGGCCTTCGACCGCGTGGAGGAGAGCCTCGGCGCGGCGCTGTTCGCAGGCGGCGGCGCGGCGCGTCCCGCGCCGAAGCCCAAGGCGGCCGCGCGCCCCGTGCCGGTGGAGACGGCGCAGGCGCGGGCCGAGAGCGTGGCGAGCCGGTTCGCGACCGTGGGCTCGCTGCTGTCCGAAGAATCGGTGCAGATCGCGCCCGAGCAGCCCGGCCGTCTGGTGGCGATCCACTTCCGGGAGGGCGAGCGCGTCCGCGCTGGCGACCCCGTGCTGAAGCTCGACGATTCGCTGCTGCTCGCCGAACTGAAGGACCTCGAGGCGCGCCTGACGCTGGCGGAGGCGAACCTGAAGCGCGCCGCCTCGCTGTCGCGCTCGGGCTACGCCACCGACACCGCGCGGGATCAGGCCATCGCCGACCGCGCCACGGCGCAGGCCGCGGTGGAGCTTGCGAAAGTGCGCCTCGGCAAGACCGAGATCCGAGCGCCGTTCGACGGCGTGGTCGGCTTCCGGCTCGCCTCGGTCGGGGCCTATGTGCAGGCGGGCCAGTCGATCGTGAATCTGGAGAACGTCGCCACCCTCAAGGTGGATTTCCGCGTGCCCGAGGCGCGGCTGGCGGACGTGCGCCCCGGCCTCGAAGCGGCGGTCGCGGTCGACGCCTATCCCGAGCGGACGTTTTCGGGCCGCATCTACGCCATCGATCCGCAGGTGGACGTGAACGGGCGGGCCTTGCGCGTGCGCGCCCGGCTCGACAACGCGGACGGGGCGCTGCGGCCCGGCCTGTTCGCGCGGGTGGAGGTGCAGGCGGAAGAGCGCCACGACGTGGTGCTGGCGCCGGAAAGCGCGCTCAACCCCCGCGGCTCCGAAAGCTTCGTCTACCGGGTGCTGGACGGCAAGGCGGTGGAGACGCCGGTGCGGCTCGGCGCCCGCCGCGCGGGCGAGGTGGAGATCGTGTCCGGCCTTTCGCCCCGCGACGTTGTGGTGGTGGCCGGCCACCAGTTCCTGCGCGACGGCGCGGCGGTGGAAGTGGTCGAGGCCGCCCGGCAGGCCGCGGTGGCCTCGCCTGCGCCCGCGCGGATCGCGCCGTGAAGATCGCCGAGATCTGCATCCGCCGGCCCGTCTTCGCCACGGTGCTGAGCGTGGCGCTGGTGCTGATCGGCCTCGTCTCCTACCAGCGCCTGACGGTGCGCGAATATCCGAACGTGGACGAGCCGACGGTCTCGGTCACCACCACCTATCCCGGCGCCGCCGCCCGCATCATCGAGAGCCAGGTGACGCAGGTGCTGGAGGATTCGATCTCCGGCATCGAGGGCATCGACACGATCGAATCCCAGAGCCGGCAGGAATCGAGCCGCATCACCGTGCGCTTCGATCTGGACGTGGACCCGGACGTGGCCGCCAACGACGTGCGCGACCGGGTCTCGCGGGTGCGCTCGCGCCTGCCGGACGAAATCGACGAGCCGGTGATCGCCAAGGTGGAGGCCGACGCCCAGCCGGTGCTCTACATGGCGTTCCGCTCCGACAGCATGAGCCAGCTCGACCTCACGGACCACGTGAGCCGCTATGTGCTGGACCAGCTCAAGGTGCTGCGCGGCGTGGCCGACGTGCAGATCTTCGGCGAGCGGCGCTACGCCATGCGCATCTACGTGGATCGCGTCCGGCTCGCGGCCTATGGCCTGACCGTGCAGGACGTGGAGACCGCGCTCGCCCAGCAGAACGTGGAGATCCCGTCCGGCCGCATCGAAAGCGCCGACCGGGAGTTCTCGGTGCTCTCGCGCACCGGGCTCACCACGCCGGAGGAGTTCGGCGACATCGTCGTCAAGGTCGCGGACGGCGCGCAGGTCAGGATGCGCGACGTGGCCAAGGTGGAGCTCGGCGCCGCCGACGAGCGCAAGCAGTCGCGCTACAACGCCGGGCCCGCGGTCGCGATCGGCGTCGTCAAGCAGGCCACCGCCAACCCGCTCGAGGTGTCGCAGGCGGTGCGCGCCGCGCTGCCGGACATCCAGCGCACCCTGCCGCCGGGCGTCACCGGCCTCATCAACTACGACCAGGCGGTGTTCATCGACCGCTCGATCGAGGCGGTGTGGCACACGATCCTCGAGGCGGTCGTGCTGGTGGTGCTGACCATCCTGTTCTTCCTGCGGTCGCTGCGGGCCTCGCTGATCCCGGTCGTGACCATCCCGGTCTCGCTGATCGCCACCTTCGCCATGATGCTGGCCTTCGGCTTCACGGTGAACACGCTGACGCTGCTGGCGCTGGTGCTCGCCATCGGGCTCGTCGTCGACGACGCCATCGTGGTGCTGGAGAACATCTACCGCCATGTGGAGGAGGGCATGCCGCCCATGGCGGCGGCCGTCCGGGGCTCGCGCGAGATCGGCTTCGCGGTCATCGCCATGACGATCACGCTGGCGGCGGTCTACGCGCCGGTGGCGTTCTCGCCGGGGCAGACGGGGCGGCTGTTCACCGAATTCGCGCTGACGCTCGCCGGCGCGGTCATCGTCTCCGGCTTCGTGGCGCTGACGCTGACGCCCATGATGTGCGCCCGCATGCTGCGCCACCAGCCCAACCCGGGACGGCTCTACCGGCTGGTGGAGGGCTGGCTGCGCGCGCTGGAGCGCGGCTACCGCGCGGCGCTCGCCGTCGCGCTGAAGGGCCGCGTGGCGGTGGCGGCGCTGGCGCTTGGCGTCGCCGGGCTCTCGGGCCTGCTGCTGACGCAGCTTCCCTCGGAACTGTCGCCGGTGGAGGACCGCGGCGTGCTCCAGATCCGCGGCGTTGCCCCGGAAGGCGCCACCATCGCCTACAGCACCCGCTACGCCATGCAGCTTGAGGACATCCTCGCGAGCTATCCGGAGGTGGACGGCTATCTCACCATCGTCGGCCAGCCGCTCATCACCAACGTGCTCGGCCGCGCCCCGCTGAAGGACTGGGCGGAGCGGGAGCGCTCCCAGCAGACGATCATGGCCGATCTCGCCAAGCGGCTGCGGGAGATCCCCGGCCTGATGCTGTTCACCACCAACCCGCCGGCGCTCGGCCAGCGCGGCGCCTCGCGTCCGGTGCAGTACGTGCTGCAGACCTCAGGGTCCTATGAGGAGCTGAACCGGCTGGCGCAGGACTTCGTGGCGCGCATCTCCGAGAACCCCAACCTCGTCAACATCGACAGCGATCTGGAGCTGAACGCGCCCGAACTCACCGTGACGCTGGACCGGCGCAAGATCGCCGATCTCGGGCTCGACGTGGCCATGGTCGGCCGCACCCTCGAAACGCTGCTCGGCGGGCGGCAGGTGACGCGCTTCGAGCGCGACGGCGAGCAGTACGACGTCATCGTCCAGCTCGCGATTCCCGACCGCGCCACCCCGGAGACGCTCTCCACCATCTATGTGCGCGCGCCCTCCCGCGACGGCGCGCCGGGGCCGATGGTGCAACTCTCCAACGTGGCGTCGGTGACGGATTCGGTCGCGCCCCGGGAGCTGCGGCGGTTCAACCAGCTGCGCTCGGCGACCGTGGAGATGAACCTCGCGCCCGGCTACGCCATGGGCGAGGCGCTGGCCTATCTCAACCAGGTGGCGGCGGAGACCCTGCCCCAGGGCGTGCAGACCGACGTCAACGGCCAGAGCCGGGAGTACCTCGCCTCCAACCAGAGCGTGGGGCTGATCTTCGCGCTGGCGATCCTGTTCATCTATCTGGTGCTGGCGGCGCAGTTCGAGAGCTTCAGCGATCCGCTGATCATCCTGTTCACCGTGCCGCTCTCCATGACCGGCGCGCTCGGCGCGCTGTGGCTGACGGGCGGCTCGCTGAACGTCTACTCCCAGATCGGGCTGGTGACGCTGGTCGGGCTCATCACCAAGCACGGCATCCTGATCGTGGAGTTCGCGAACCAGCTTCAGGAGCGGGGGCGCGACTCCCGCGCCGCGGTGCTGGAGGCGGCGACGCTGCGTCTGCGCCCGATCCTGATGACCACCGGCGCCATGGTGCTTGGCGCGCTGCCGCTGGCGCTCGCGAGCGGCGCGGGTGCGGAAAGCCGTCAGCAGATCGGCTGGGTGATCGTGGGCGGCATGAGCTTCGGCACGCTGCTGACGCTGTTCGTGGCGCCGGCCGCCTACACCTGGCTCGGCCGCCGCCGGGCCGCGCCGACCGTCGCCGATCCCGCGGCGCTTCCGGCCCCGGCGGAATGACGCGGCGGCGCCTCCCGGCCTTGCGGGGCCGCGGCGCCCCGTTTACAGGCAGGCTCTGAGCCCTGAAGCGCCTTATCCCGAGCCGGACCCTGTCGATGGCCCCGAGCGAAACGACGACGCGGCCGGCGGATCCGGACCGCATCAGCGAGACGCCCCGCCGCGACATGCGGCTCGACGAGCCGCTGCGCCGGCGCCTGTCGCGGCTGAAGCGGTTCGCGGCCGAGTTCATCCGCCCGCACGCGCTCGACCTCCTGATCGCGGTGCTCGCCATGACGGTGTTCGCCGCGAGCGTGGTGGCGCTGCCGTGGCTGTTCAAGACGCTGGTGAACGACATCCTTGTGCGCCGGGACGCCGACGCCCTGCACGGCGTGGTGGCCGTGGTGCTGGTGCTGTTCACGGCGCGGGCGGGGGCCGGCTATCTCCAGCAGTTCATGCTGTCGCGGGTCTCCAACAAGGTGACGACGGCGTTGCAGAACCGCATCGCCGACCATCTGCTCGGGCTCGACCTTGCCTTCTTCCAGAAGAACTCCGTCGGCCAGATCATCGCCCGCGCCACCGACGACGTGAACGTGCTGAACAGCACCACCACCAACATCGTGGTGACGCTCGGCCGCGACGTGGTCACCTTCATCGGCCTCGTCGCCTATGTGCTGTGGGCGAGCCCGCAATGGTTCGCGCTGGCGCTCGCCGGCGCGCCGCTGATCGCGGTGCCGGTGGTGCTGGCGAACCGGAAGCTCCGGGCGCTGACCCGACGCGGGCAGTCGCTCGGCGGCGAGATCCTGCAGGCCTTCGAGGAGGGGCTGCACGGCATCCGGGGCGTGAAGGCGGAGAACCTGGAGCGCTTCGAGCGCAAACGCCTGAGCGAGGTCATCATCGGCCGCCGGCGGGTGGCCATGAAGGTCGCCCGCACCCGCGCGGTGATGTCGCCCATCGTGGACATGGTGACGGCGGTGGCGCTGGTGGGCGTGCTCACCGTCGGCGGCTCGCAGGTCATCTCGGGCGAGAGCGACGCCGGCGAGCTGATGGCCTTCGTCACCTCGCTGATGCTGCTCTACGAGCCCCTGCGCCGTCTGCTGCAGGTGAACGCGCAGCTCCAGATCTGCGGCGTCTCCATCGCCCGCATCTACGAGATCCTCGACCGGCGCGCGCGCATCGTGGACGCGCCCGACGCCCGGCCGCTCGCCGATCCCGCCGGCGACATCCGGTTCGAGAACGTGACCTTCGCCTATCAGGACGACGGCGCCCCGGTGCTCGACGGCTTCGACGTGACCATTCCATCCGGCGCCTCGGTCGCCTTCGTGGGACCGTCCGGCTCAGGCAAGACCACGATCCTCAATCTGGTGGCGCGGCTCTACGAGCCGTCGCAGGGGCGGGTGGTCATCGGCGGGCAGGACATCGCGGGCGTGACGCTCGAAAGCCTGCGCGAGTCGATCGCGCTGGTGAGCCAGGACGTGCTGCTGTTCGACGCCAGCGTGCGGGCCAACATCGCCTATGGCCGGCCGGACGCCACCGACGAGCAGGTGGCCGCCGCCGCCCGCGCCGCCGCGGCGGAGGACTTCATCCTCGGGCTCGACGGCGGCTACGGCTTCCGGGTGGGGCCGCGCGGCTCCCGCCTGTCGGGCGGGCAGCGCCAGCGCGTCGCCATCGCTCGCGCGCTGCTGCGCGACGCGCCGATCCTGATGCTGGACGAGGCCACTTCGGCCCTCGACGGCGCGATCGAGGCGCGGGTTCAGGCCAACATCCTCGCCATGCGCAAGGGGCGCACCACGCTCATCATCGCCCACCGGCTGGCGACGGTGGTGGCGGCGGACCTGATTTGCGTGGTGGAGCGAGGCCGCGTCGCGGAGCAGGGCGACCATCTCGGCCTGCTGGCGCGGGGCGGCGCTTACGCGGAATCGCACCGGCTGCAGCGCGGCTGACCGACCGACGATTCGATTTTCATACTAAATCTCTAAAAAGAATCAGGTGCGGCGGTTGCACTGGCGCGCCAATCGCCACCGTCAGCCTGTAATTTGTGCTCTGGATGCCACAGCAGGGGTCCAAAGGCCCCGCTCGGAACCGTCACAATCGCGTTCACGCTTGCACCCCGTTTCGCCGCGAATATGGTCGAACTGCGACATCGAGGGGGCGCCTTGATGCTTCGCCTCGCCGCGCACGGCGAGTGCTTCGAGACAGGCCGCGCCGGCTGGCGAGGGTGTTTTGAAGTTTCACTTTTGGGGTTGGAGAAACGTTATGAAACTGGTCAAGAGCCTGGCGCTCGGCTCCGCCGCCGCCTTCTTCGGGATGAGCGGCGCTCAGGCGGCCGATCTTCCGGGCGCCGAGCCCGTCGAATATGTGAAGGTCTGCGACGCCTACGGCGCGGGCTTCTTCTACATTCCGGGGTCGGACACCTGCCTTCAGATCGGCGGCTTCGCTCGCCTTGACCTGTCGGTCGGCGAAGTCGTCCGCAACAACTCCGGCGTCAAGCCGAACAACAACACCGGCTTCCGCGCCCGCGCCCGCCTGTGGTTCGACGCGCGCACCGAGACTGAGTACGGCACGCTGCGCACCTACATCCGCACGCAGTTCCAGCGTCAGTCCGGCGGCGTCGGCGCTCAGGCCGCCACCGATCTCGGCATCGGCGACGACTCGATCTTCGACAAGGCCTTCGTGCAGTTCGCGGGCCTGACCGCGGGTCTCACCGACTCGTTCTGGGACTTCAAGCCCTACCCGACCTTCACCAACCCCTTCATCTCGGACCGCACGCTCGCCGTCGCGACCTACACGGCCGAGTTCGGCAGCGGCTTCTCCGCCAGCCTCGGCATCGAAGACGGCACGGCTCGCCGCACCTCCACCGCGACCGCCGTGTTCGACAGCCTCGGCTCCAACTACCAGGAGCAGAAGTACCCGGACATCGTCGGCAACCTGCGCGTGAAGCAGGGCTGGGGTGAGGCGCAGCTCTCGGGCTTCGCGCATCACATCACCACCGAGCTCGGCGGCCGTGACAGCGAGTGGGGCTACGGCGTTCAGTTCGGCGCCAAGATCAACCTCGAAGCCATCGCCAAGGGCGACTTCATCTACGGCACCGCGGCCTACAGCTCGGGCGCCCTGTCCTACATCGGCGTCGGCGCCACCGGCGACTCCGCCTTCGGCATCGCCTCCACCCAGAACGTTGACCGCGGCAACCGTCTGGTCGACTTCGAGATCGGCAACGGCGGCGGCATCCGCAAGACCGAAGGCTACGCCTTCAACCTCGGCGCTCTCCACTACTGGAGCCCGAAGTGGCGTTCGGCTCTGCAGGGCACCTACATCGACGTCGACGTGAAGAGCGCCGGCAACGACTGGGCCGCCTACGGCGTGACCGGCAACCTGATCTGGAGCCCGGTCAAGAAGCTCGATATCGGCGCCGAGCTGAACTACATCAAGGTCACCAAGACCTCGAGCACCTACCAGCTGCGTGACACCGACGAGCTGATCGGCCGCTTCCGCGTGCAGCGCGACTTCTGATCCGACCGTTTCGTAAGAAACGTGCGGGATGGCCCCGGCGGCGACGCCGGGGCCATTTTTGTTTCGGGGCGTGGCGGACGTCGCTGCGGAGGGCAGGCCGTGTTCGCGAGCGGCGAGTCCAGATGCGGCCAAGACATCGCCGATCGACATCTACATTGTTAAAGTTATAAACTGATCCAAGAGGCCGTCGTTTGCTGCGCAGGCGCAACGGTGACTGCGAAAAGCGGTCGCGGGTCAATTTACATCTTGTATCCGGCGTCGTTGTTCGCGAACGTCGGGTAACGGGTTCGTGAGCGGCGCGGGGCGCGCCTCTACGGACAAGGCGGCCGGCGCGTTTGTGGCCCGGCCGAATATCGGGGATTGAAGAGAAGATGAGCCGACTGAACGTCCATGGCGCCGCGCTGTCGCTGGTCAGCGTCGCCGCGCTCTGCTGCGGTCTGGGTCTTGTTCCGGCCCGCGCCGGCGATCTCGCCGACACGGGCGCCGGAACCGGCTTCTGGGCGGATCTCGCCTCGCGCGAGCGGCTGACAGGCGACTGGGGCGGGGCGCGCACCAAGCTCGAGGACGCCGGCGTCACCTTCGACGCCAGCTTCACCGGCGACGCCTCCCGCAACGTCTCCGGCGGCTTCCGCCGGGGCGGCGGCTTCTCGGGCCTGTTCCAGGCGGCGCTGATCTTCGATCTGGAGAAGATCGCCGGCTGGACCGGCGGCGAGATCCACGCCGGCGGCTATGTCATCACCGGCCACGGGCTCTCCACCTACAGGGTCGGCAACCTGCTGGCGGTGTCCGGCGTCGAGGCCGACAACCTGACGCGCCTCGGCGAGGTCTACTTCAAGCAGACGCTGCTGGACGGCCGGTTCGCGTTCAAGATCGGCCAGATCGCGGCCGACTCGGACTTCGTCACCAGCGAAACCTCCGGCCTGTTCGTGAACTCCGGCTTCGGCTGGCCGGGCCTGAACGGCGTCGACCTGCCGGGCGGCGGCCCGGCTTATCCGGTCCCGACGCCGGGCGTCCACGTGTCTTACGCCGTCAACGACCAGCTCTCGTTCCAGGCCGGCCTCTACAGCGGCGATCCGCTGGACGACGACGGCAAGAACAACGGCGGCGTCACCTTCACCGTGGACCGCGGCGTGTTCGTCATCGCCGAAGCCGCCTACGCCACCGACGCCGCCTTCGGGCTTCCGGGCGTGGTCAAGGCCGGCGCCTGGTACAACTCCAACGACTTCGACGATCTGCGCTTCGCCAAGAACGGCCTGTCGCTGTCCGATCCCAACGCCGACGATCCGCGCGCCCATGACGGCTCCTACGCGCTCTATGGCGTGATCGACCAGACGGTGTGGAAGCAGAGCGACGCCGATGACGCCCGCAGCCTGTCGCTGTTCGCCCGCGCGGTGCTCGCGCCCCAGTCGAACCGCAACCTGATCGACGCCTATTTCGACACCGGCTTCAACCTGAAGGCGCCGTTCGAGAGTCGCCCGGACGACGTGTTCGGCGTCGCGCTGGCCTACGCTCACATCAGCAAGCGCGCCCGCGCCGCGGACCGGGACGCGACGCGTCTCGGAACTCCGACCCCCGCCCGCACGTCGGAGCTCGTGGTCGAAGCGTCCTATCAGGCCGCGGTGGCGGGCTGGCTGAAGGTGCAGCCGTTCGCGCAGTACATCGTGCGTCCGGCCGGCGGCGATCCGCGCCCCGACGGCTCGGGCCGCCGCATCAAGGACGCCGGGGTGTTCGGCCTGCGCACGCAGGTGACGTTCTGACGGATCAGGCCCCGGCCTGATCGAGAAAACGGCGGATCGCCTCCAGCGTCGGGCGGTCCGCAAGCTGCGGCGCGTGGCCCTGTCCCGGGGTCTCGAACGCCGCCATGTCCGGCCGCCGCGCCTGCATGGCGGCGAGCGTGTCCCGGTTCAGGATGTCGGAGGTCTCGCCGCGCACGGTCATCAGCGGCGTGTTCGCGAGCGCGTCGAACAGCGGCCACAGCGCCGGCAATGGCTGGGTCAGATCGAGCGCGGTGACGGTCTGGATCAGCGCCGGGTCGCTCTGGGGCGTCAGCCCGTCCGCCGTCTCCCGCCAGGTGCGCCGCGCCACGCGCTCGAACTCTGCGCGACCGAGCGCCGGAAAGCCCGGCCCCATCAGCGCCGCGACGCGCTCCGTCGCCTCATCCCAGTCCTGCGGCGGTTCGCTGGCGGCGGCGAGATAGTCGCGGATGCGCGCGAGCCCCGCAGCCTCCACCACGGGACCGACGTCGTTCAGGACGACAGCCGCGAGAACGGCAGGCTTCAGCGCCGCCAGCATCATGGCCTGAAGCCCGCCGCGCGAGGTTCCGACCACCGCGACGCGGGTGAGGCCGAGCGCGTCGAGGGTGGCGAGCGCGTCGCCGGTCTCCACCGCCACGTCGTAGCGTTTGGGGTCGGGATCGCGGTCGGAGAGGCCGCGACCGCGGGCCGACAGGGCGATCACGCGCCGGGCGCCGCCGTCCGGCGCGGCGAGGCGCTCCGCCAGCTCCGTGAAGTCGTCGAGCGGGCGGGAGAGGCCGGGCAGGCAGAGCACGGCCGCGCCCACAGGCGTTTCCGGGCGCCACTCCCGCGCGTGCAGCGTCAGGCCGCCCGCGACTGCGATCCGATGATCCAGCGTCGCGGGCAGGCTCATGGACGTGGCTCCTTACTGGGGCCCGCGCACCATGTCGCGCTCGATCAGCAGGGCCGTGCTGCGGCCGCTGAGGCGGGTGCGGTAGACCTGCGTGTTCTCCATCACCCGCTGAACGTAGTTGCGGGTTTCGGTGAAGGGAATGCGCTCCACCCAGTCCACCGGATCGGCGTCCTTGCGTGGGTCGCCGTAGCGCTGCACCCACTGCACCACGCGGCTGGAGCCGGCGTTGTAGGCCGCGAACACCATGATGTAGGAGCCGTTGAAGTCGCGGGCGAGCTCGCCGAGATGCGCCGCGCCGAGCTGGGCGTTGAAGGAGGCGTCGGTGGTGAGGCGCCGGGCGTCGAAGGGCACGCCGGCGGCCTTGGCGGTGCGGGCGGCCGTGGTCGGCAGCAGCTGCAGCAGGCCGCGGGCGTTGGCGTGGCTCACCGCCTGCGGGTTGAAGGCGCTTTCCTGCCGGGCGATGGCGTGCACCACCGGCGTCTCGATCGAGGGGCCGACCGGCTTGAAGGAGGGGATGCCGCCGGTGGGATAGGCGAGGGCGTCCACGGGGAAGCCGTTGTTCAGCCCGGCCTTGCCCACCACCAGCGTGGCGCGCGGGTCCTTGTTGCGCTGGGTCAGGCCGCCGAGCAGGCTGAGTTCGCCCGCGCTGCGCAGATCGTCCGCGAGGCCCGCCGCGAGCTGGAGCGCGAGCTCCTTTTCGCCGACGCGGTAGAGCAGGTCGATGGCGCGCACCGAGGTGCGGGAGGCGAAGGCGGCGCGGTCCGCGGCGCTTGGCTGGGGCAGGGGGCGGATCGGCATGTCCGGCAGCTTCAGCCGGGCGCGGGCGACCTGGCCGTAATAGCTCGTCACATGGCGCGCGGCGCGGCTGTAGGCGGCCTGGGCGGCGGAGGCGTCGCCGAGTTGCTCCAGCGCCCGGCCCTGCCAGTAGAGCGCGCGCGAGAGCGTGCCCGGCACGGTGGCCTGCGTCTGCACGGTGGTGAAGTGGCGCAGCGCCCCGCGGGCGTCGCCGAGCGCGCGGAGCGCGATGAAGCCCGCCAGCATCTCGGATTCGATGCGTCCGGTCGCGGACTTGGCCTCGGTGCGGCGGATGACGGCGTAGGCGCCGCGCGCGTCGCCGAGATCGAGCAGGTCGCGGGCGATGACGCGCCGCTCCACCGCCCAGGCGTCGGGATCGGCGATGTCGCCGGGCGAGGCCTTGGCGAGCGCGGCTGCGGCCTCGCGCGGCTTGTCCTGCCGGCGGTTGAACTTGGCGACGGCGTAAAGGTAGCCCGGATCGCTGCGCAGGCCCGCGGGCACGGCGGCGAGCGCCTGCGCGGCGTTGGGCGCCTTGCGGCCGACAGCGGTGATGGCGCGGCCGACCAGCGCGTAGCTGCCGCCGGTCTTGGTCGCGGCGCGCTGGCCGGCGTCGATGTTGTCGTTCAGGAACTGCCGTTCGGCGCGGGCGCGGTGGTCGGCCGTGGTGAGCACGCCGCCGACGCGCGACAGCGCCTGCTGCTCCACCGTCATGTCGAGGTCGTGGTTGCGCCAGGCGTCGCGGATCAGAGCGGCGCCGGCGTCGCGCTGGCCGGCGGCCATCAGCGCGCGGCCGAGCGCGAGCTTGCCCTCGGCGCGCTGGGGCTTGCCGTTGGCGGCGAAGAAGCCGCGCACGGTCGCGGGATCCACGTTCTCCAGCCACAGCGCCTCTTCGGCGCGGCGGCGGACCATGTCGCGGGTCGGCCAGTCGCGATGCGTGCGCAGGATGGAGTCGAGCTTGGCGAAGCCGAGCTGGCGCGAGGCGTAGCGCACCGACAGCCAGTCGATCAGCGCAAGCGCGCCCGGATCGCGCAGGCTGGCGCGGGCCGCCATGGCGCCGGACAGATCGCCGCGCTGGAAGGCGGAGACCGCGGCCTTCACCGCGGCCACGTCGCTCGTCTGCACGCTCGGCGTCGGCGCGAGGCGGGACGAGGGCGAGATCGCGCCCGTGGTCGGCGGATCGTAGGCGACGACCAGCTCTTGAGCGGCGACGTCCGTGACGTCGCCCGCGTCTTCGGCATGGGCGCCGCCGGAGGCGGCCAGAAGGCTGGCGGCGGCGACGCCGCGGAGGAGGGCGCTGAACGCTTTCATCTCGCTTTCGACTTCGGCTGGACGGCTTCCGGAACCGGAAGCGGCGTTGTGCGATCGCCTCAGTTTCGCCGTGTCGGCTTTACGAAACGCTAACCGAGCCCGCCGCGCCACTCTTTCGACCTTCTCCAGAAGAACACGTTCGCGCGGGCTTTCCGTGAGCCTCGCGCCCGTTTATCAAGAGCGCCCTGTTTCCATTCCCGCGAGCGGCGGTCCGCCGTCTCGCTCCCGCTCTGGCGGGCACGATCTCCGCATCGGGAGCCGACGTCACCATGGCCGCTCACACCCTGTTCCGGGGCTCCATCCCCGCGCTCGTCACCCCCATGACCGCCGAGGGCGCGCTGGACGAGGGCGCGTTCCGCGCGCTGGTCGACTGGCAGATCGCCCAGGGCACCCACGGTCTCGTGCCGGTGGGCACCACCGGCGAGAGCCCGACGCTGACCCATGACGAGCACAACACTGTGGTCGAATGGTGCGTGCAGGAGGCCCGCGGCCGCGTCCCCGTCATCGCCGGCGCCGGATCGAACTCGACCGCCGAGGCGGTCGCGCTCGCCCGCCACGCCGAGAAGGTGGGCGCCGACGGCCTGCTCGTGGTGACGCCCTATTACAACAAGCCGACCCAGGAGGGGCTCTACGCCCACTTCCGCGCCATCGCCGAGGCGGTCGGCCTGCCGATCCTGATCTACAACATCCCCGGCCGCTCGGTCGTGGACATGACCGTCGACACCATGGCGCGGCTCTACGAGCTCAAGAACATCGTCGGCGTGAAGGACGCGACGGCCAACGTCGGCCGCGTCACCCAGCAGCGCGCCAAGATGGGGCCGGACTTCCTGCAGTTCTCCGGCGAGGACATCACCGCGCTCGGCTTCATGGCCCATGGCGGCCACGGCTGCATCTCGGTGACGGCGAACGTGGCGCCGGCCGAATGCGCCGCGTTCCAGGAGGCGTGCCTTGCCGGCGACTACGCCACCGCGCGCGCCTATCAGGACAAGCTCGCGCCGCTGCACACCGGCCTGTTCTGCGAAACGAGCCCCGGCCCCGTGAAGGTCGGCCTCGCTCTGCTCGGCCGGTCCGGCGAAGCCATGCGCCTGCCCATGGTGCCCGTCGCCGACGCCACCCGCGGCGTGGTCCGCGCCGCGCTCGCCCATGCGGGCTTGATCGGCGGAGACGCGTGATCATCTAACGCTTGTCATGAACGCCAAGAACCCAAATCCACGCTTCAAGATCGTCGCGGACAACCGCAAGGCGCGCCACAACTTCGAGATCGGAGAGACGATCGAGGCCGGGATCGCGCTCGCCGGCACGGAGGTGAAGTCGCTGCGTCAGGGCAAGGCGACCATCGGCGACTCTTACGCGGGCGAGTACAACGGCGAGCTGTTCCTCTACAACGCCTACATCCCGGAATACCTGCAGGCGAACCGCTTCAACCACGAGACGCGCCGCCCGCGGAAGCTCTTGCTGCACAAGAGCCAGATCAACAAGCTCACCGGCGCCGTGACCCGCGAGGGCATGACGGTGGTGCCGCTGAAGATCTACTTCAACGAGCAGGGCCGGGCGAAGGTGGAGATCGCGCTCGCGCGCGGCAAGAAGCTGCACGACAAGCGCGAGGCCGACCGGGAGCGCACCTGGAACCGCGACAAGGCGCGCATCATGCGCGACCGGGGCTGAAGCCCTTGTCCCGGCCTTGAGCCGGGACCCATAACCACGGCGTTTCGGGTGTATGCGCCGACCGTTCGGAACGAGGCTTGCGGGCGTCGACGTATCTGGGTCCCGGCTCAAGGCCGGGACAAGAAGTGGCGCCTCTTCGGCGTCAGGCGAGATAGTCTCGCACGTCGCTGAACACCGCCTCGAACATCTCCGTCGTCAGCACGCCGGTGTTCGTGTTGTAGCGGGAGCAGTGGTAGCTGTCGAAGAGCGTGAGGCGGCCGGCGGGGTGGCGGGCGCCGTGGCCGAAGGGGGCGGCGGCGAGGCGCAGGCCAAGCGCGCGGCAGACGCTGTCATGGGCGATGCGGCCGAGCGCGACCACGGCGGCGCCGTCGTCGAGCGCGGCGAGTTCGCTCTCGAGATAGGGCCGGCAGGTGGCGATCTCCGGCCCCGTGGGCTTGTTCTGGGGCGGCACGCAGCGCACCGCGTTGGTGACGCGGGCGCCGACCAGCGTCAGGCCGTCGTCCGGCCGCTCGTCGTAGACCCCTTCCGCGAAGCCGAACGTCAGCAGCGTGGCGTAGAGCAGGTCGCCGGCCCAGTCGCCGGTGAACGGGCGTCCCGTGCGGTTCGCCCCCTGCAGGCCCGGCGCGAGGCCGACGATGAGCAGCCGCGGCGCCTCCGGTCCGAAGGAGGGCACCGGCGCGTTGAACCAGCCCGGATGGGCCGCCCGCTGCTCCGCGCGGAACCCGGCGAGGCGCGGGCAGGCCGGGCAGTCGCGC
>NZ_JBHTMX010000040.1:0-20508 GCF_042679725.1 Methylopila musalis | reverse complement strand
CGGCGGAGGGGGCGCGGCGGCGGCCTTGCGGGCGGCGACCTCGGCGAAGCGGTCCTGGCCCGTCTCCTCGATCGCGGCGTCGACGCCCATCGCGGCGTACCAGTCCAGCAGCGCGTGGGCGTCGTCGGGGGAAAGGGGCGGTCGGGGATCCATCGCCGCCCAGTCTAGCGCCGCGGCGCCGGCCTGTCGCGCGGCTCATGCGGGCGGAAACGTCTCCGCAAGCTCCGCGACCAGCGCATCCACGGCCCGGTCGGCCGCGGCGCGGGAGCGGGCGAAGCGCTCGTCGCCGAACTCCTGATACTCGATCGCGACCGTGCGGATCGTCTCCGGCGCCACGCCGAGATAGGGCGCGACGGTGGCGAGATGGGGATCGAGATGGTTGCGCCCCGCGCTCGCCTCGCCGGGCGCGAAGCCGAACTCGCCCCGCGCGCTCAGCGTCACCAGCCGCTTCCCGGCGAAGAGCGGCTCGATCGGCCGGTCGCCGCGCGCGAGATCGAAGGTGAACGTGCGCCCGATGCGC
The DNA here is from genome assembly GCF_042679725.1 of Methylopila musalis. Classification (NCBI taxonomy): domain Bacteria; kingdom Pseudomonadati; phylum Pseudomonadota; class Alphaproteobacteria; order Hyphomicrobiales; family Methylopilaceae; genus Methylopila; species Methylopila musalis. Next base: position 19,988 of record NZ_JBHTMX010000040.1, on the reverse strand, counting down.
ACCACCTGGTCGATCCAGGCCTTGAGCGCGGCCGGCGCGCCGTAATTGTACATGGGCGCGGCGATGACGATGAGGTCCGCCGCCGCAAGCTCGTCGATCGCGGCGTCCGAGTAGCGCAGCGCCGCGCGGGCGGCGGCGTCGCGCCCGGCCTCGGGCGTGAAGGCGGCGGCGATCCAGTCCTCGGACATCAGCGGCGGCGGCGCCTCGGCGAGATCGCGGTGGATCACCCGGTCCAGGGGCCGTCGGGCGCGCCAGCCCTCCGTGAAGCGGGCGGACAGCGTCCGCGTGAGCGACCGCGACCGGCGGCCGGAGGCGTCGATGCGCAGCAGGGTGGCCATGATCCCCTCCCCTCAGGCCGAAAGCTTCAGGCCGGCGACGCCGCCGACGATGGCGACGGCCGACACCACCTTCGCGACAGTCAGCGCCTCGCCCAGCAGCGCGACGCCGAGCGTCACGGTTCCGAGCGTGCCGACCGCGGTCCAGATCGGATAGGCGACGCTGACCGGCAGCGTCTTCAGCGCAAGCGTGAGGAAGCCGATGCCGCCCACCACCGCCACGACGGTGACGAGGGTCGGCCCGAGCCGGGAGAAGCCCTCGGCGTATTTCATGCTGAGCGCGAACACGACCTCGAACACGGCCGCGACGGCGAGAAACACCCAGGCCATTGGCGGCCACCTCCTGTCCGGGTTGAGCACAGCTCAACCGATGTTCGACGCGCTTCGGGGCGCTCCCTCCGCCATCCCCTGACCCGAGCGCCCGCGACGTCCGCATGTCGTCTTGGCGCGGGACATCTTCAGAACGCGGGTTTCTCTCGGACGGGACGGGGATGTGGGAGCGGCCTCCGAACGTCTTCGGATCCAGACTTAAGGCGTCGGAAGCGACCGCGACAAACGACGAATTTTCAGGCTATGACTGAGTTTCATTCATCCATCCGGAGCGCGCCATGCGCCGTCTGCCGCCGCTCGCCTCGCTCCGCGCCTTCGAAGCCGCCGCGCGCCGGCTGAGCTTCAAGGACGCCGCGACGGAGCTTGGCGTGACGCCGACCGCCGTCAGCCACCAGATCCGCCAGCTGGAGGAGAGCCTCGGCGCGGCGCTGTTCGAGCGCGCTCCGCGCAAGGTCGCGCTCACGCCACGGGGCGCGGCGCTGGCCGGCCCGCTGCGCCGGGCGTTCGACGCCATGGACGCGGCGGTGGCGGAGGCGCGGCGAACCCCGGCCCGCCGTGTGGCGACGCTGTCGGCGACGGTCGCCTTCACGGCCAAGCTGCTGGTGCCCAAGGCCGCGCGGTTCCGGGAGATGAACCCGGACTGGGACCTTCGCCTCCACGCCGCCGACACGGTGGTCGATCTGGCCGCAGGCGAGGCGGACGCCGCGATCCGCTACGGCGCCGGCCCCCGCCCCGGTCTGACCGGCGCGCCGCTGATGACGGACCTGTTCGCGCCGCTCGCGAGCCCGCGCCTGAACCTCAGCGTCCCGGCGGATCTTGCGCGGGTGACGCTGATCCATTTCGACTGGCAAAGCGGCGTCGAGGGCTCCACGCCGTCCTGGCGCCGCTGGGGCGAGGCGGCGGGGGTCGCGGGCGTGGACTGGGAATCGGGCGTCGCCTTCAACGACGAGGCGAGCGCCATCCAGGCCGCGGTGGCGGGTCAGGGCGCGGCGCTTCTCAGCCGCACGCTGGTGGCGAGCGAACTGGCGTCCGGCCTGCTGGTCCAGCCCTTCGGCCCGGAGCTGCGCGGCTTCGCCTATGAGTTCGTCTGTCCCGAGGGCGCCGAGGATCGCCCCGCGGTCGCGGCGCTCAGGCGCTGGATCGAGGCGGAGGTGGCGCCCGGCGCCTGACGGGCCGATCCGGCCCGCGACGGCTGTGGACAACGCCGGACGGCGCCACGGCAGCGCGCGCGTGGGCGTTTACGGTTGAAACCATCGGGCGAGCTGACGGGGAAACGCCATGCGCCGCATCATGATCATGCTCAGTCTCGCGCTGTCCTGCGCCGGGGCGCCCGCGCGGGCGGAGACCATCGCGCTCGGGTCGCTCGGCGTGCGGGTGGAGAAGCCGGACGACTGGCACGTGATCAGCCTGGAGGCCTACCGGGCCAATCTGGCGCGCCTCGCCCCAGGCAAGCTGAAGGACATGGCGAAACAGTCCAGCAGTCCGCTGATCGCGTTCTTCAAGTACACGGAGCCGCATCCGGACATCAATCCGTCCTTCAAGATCCTGATGCGCAGCGTCTCGCTGCCCGACCACGTCACGGCGCTCGACATCGCGACCACGGTCGTCGCGCAGATGCAGGTGGTGTTGCCGGGCGCAACGTTCGAACAGCCGCTGGAATGGAGCACGATCGGCGGCCGCCGCGCCGCTCATTTCCGGATGGCCTACCCGCTGGAGGTCGGCGCCGCCACCTTCCCCATCGTCTCCGAAATGTGGCTGGTCCGGCGCGGACCGGAGGTTTTCATGATCGGCGTCACGCGCCGGGCGGACGAAACCGAGGCGGTCAAAGCCGAGTTCGCGCGCGTGGTCGACAGCGTGCGGATCGACGACGGCGGTTGACCGCGCCGCTTTCCGCATGATCGAAAAGGCGGCGTTCGTTCGATCATATGAGCGCCGGCCGCGCCGGCGCGGCTTACGTCTTTGCGCAGGTGGACCCCCTCGGTGACATCGGATGATTCCCCCGCCCGCCGGCCGATCGCCAGCCGATCCGCCGGCTGGGCGATCCGGCTCTCGAAGGCGCTCGCGGCGTCTTCCGTCACGCCGAACCAGATCTCCGTCGCCTCCGTGGCGGTCTCGGCGCTCGGCGCCGCGCTGCTGGCGCTGTGGGCGCATCCCGTGGCGTGGCTGCTGGCGGCGCTCTGCGTCCAGCTTCGGCTGGTCTGCAATCTGCTCGACGGCATGGTGGCGATCGAGGGCGGCAAGAAGTCTCCCGTCGGCGCGCTCTACAACGAGTTCCCGGACCGGATCGCCGACACGCTGTTCCTCGCCGCCGCGGGCGCCGCGGCGCTCGCGCCCGAACTCGGCTGGGCCGCGGCGCTGGCGGCGGCCCTGACCGCTTACGTGCGGGTGTTCGGCGGCTCGGTCGGGCTGCCCCAGGACTTTTCCGGCGTCATGGCCAAGCAGCGCCGCATGGCCGCGCTGACGCTCGCGCTGGTGGCCCAGTCGGTGGAATGGGCCTTCGCCGACACCCGCTGGTCGCTCGGGATCGCGCTGGCGCTGATCCTCGCCGGATCGCTCGTCACCTGCGTCACCCGCACGCTCCGCATCGCGAAAGGGCTCGCGTCATGATCGCCGGCGTCGCCCGCCAGATCCTCGTCATCCTCGTGCGCGTGCTGGTCGGCGCGCGCGGCGAATGGGTGGGCTGCGCGCCGGAGCCGCGCACGCGGATCTATTTCGCCAACCACACCAGCCATTTCGACACGCTCGCCGTGCTCTCCGCCCTGCCCCGGGGCCTGCGCCGGCGCACCCGGCCGGTGGCGGCGCGGGACTACTGGGGCGGCTCGGCGCTGAAGCGCTTCATCGCCGAAGACGCGCTGCGCGCCGTGCTGATCGACCGCGACGGCAAGGCCGAGGGCGATCCGCTCGCTCCCGTCGAGGCGGCGCTCGCCCAGGGCGACAGCGTGCTGATCTTCCCCGAGGGCACCCGCGGCGCGGGCGAGGCGGTGGCGCCGTTCCGCGGCGGCCTGCACCGGCTGGCCGAGCGCTTCCCGGACGCGGAGCTGATCCCCGTCCATCTGGAGAATCTGGCCCGCGTCATGCCCAAAGGCTCGTTCCTGATCGTGCCCGTCACCTGCACCGCGCGCTTCGGCGCGCCGCTGCGCCAGACGCCCGGCGAGACCCGCGCAGAGTTCCTGGAGCGGGCGCGCGCCGCCGTCGCCGATCTCGATCCCCGCCGCGGGGAGCGCGCGGCATGAGCGCCTTCGGCTGGGTCATCGCGGGCGCGCTCGCCATCCTCACCGTCGCCACCATCGTCGGCGCGGAGCTCGAACGCCGGGCGCGCACGCCCGAGGGCCACGCCACCATCGCCAACCTCAACGCCCGCACCCGCTCCTGGTGGGTGATGGCGCTGATCTTCGGCGGGGCGCTGGCGCGCGGCTCCACCACAACGATCCTGCTGTTCGCCGGCCTGTCCTTCATGGCGCTGCGGGAGTTCTGGACGCTCGCGCCCTCGCGCCCCGGCGACCACCGTGCGCTGTTCCTGTCGTTCTTCGTGGCGCTGCCGATCCACTACTGGCTGCTGCTGGACGGCTGGTACGGCCTGTTCGCGGTGTTCATCCCGGTCTACGCCTTCCTGATCCTGCCCGCGATCTCGACGCTCGCCGGCGACGTGACGGACTTCCTGTCCCGCACCGCGCGGGTGCAGTGGGGCCTGATGCTCACCGTCTACATGCTGAGCCACGCGCCCGCGCTGCTGATGCTCGACACCGGCTCCGACCCCGCCATGCTGGTGCTCTATCTGGTGGTGGTGGCGCAGATCTCGGACGTCGCCCAATACGTGTTCGGCAAGCTGTTCGGCCGCACCCGGTTCTCGCCCAACGTCAGCCCGTCCAAGACCGTGGAAGGGCTGATCGGCGGCTGGGCCTTCGCGGTCGCGATCGGCGTGGCGCTGGCGCCGCTCACGCCCTTCACCCTGCTACAGGCCGCGGGCATGAGCCTCGCCATCGTGGTGGCCGGCTTCTTCGGCGGCTTCGTGCTCTCCGCCGTGAAGCGCGATCTCGGCGCCAAGGACTGGGGCTACGTCATCCAGGGCCACGGCGGCGTGCTGGACCGGGTGGACAGCGTGATCTTCGCGGCCCCGATCTTCTTCCACCTCACCCGCTACTGGTTCACGCCCTGACGGCGCGCCGCTCCGCCTGTTTTTTGGGCGCGCCGTTTTAATCATCTTATAATCATCGGCCGATCAGTGTGCGACTGCGAGAAGGCGCGGATCGGGGCGGGTGAAATGACGGAGCAGACGGGCGACCGTTCGCTGGGGCGGATCGTGGGCGAGGCGGCGGACACGCTGAAGGACGCCGCCTGGGCGAACATCGCGGCCATTCGCGGCGTCACCGGGCGCATGCGCCTGCTGGCGCTGAACGCGATGATCGAGGCGGCCCACGCCGGCGACAAGGGCGCGGGCTTCTCCGTGGTGGCGCAGGAGGTGAAGGAGGTCGCGGCCGGGATCGAGCGTCTGGCGGCGGGGCTCGGCGACGACGTGGGCGCCCGCGCGGACGAGCTGCGCCAGGCGGTGGCCGCGCTGTCGGCGGAGGCCCAGGCCGAGCGCTACATCGACCTCGCCCTCAACGCCGTCGAGATCATCGACCGCAACCTCTACGAGCGCACCTGCGACGTGCGCTGGTGGGCGACCGACAGCGCCATGGTGGACTGCGCGCAGACGCCCACGACTGAGAGCGCCGCCCACGCCTCCCGGCGGCTCGGCGTGATCCTGTCGTCCTACACGGTCTACATCGACCTCTGGCTCTGCGACCTGTCCGGCCGGGTGATCGCCAACGGCCGGCCCGACCGCTTCCCCGGCGTGATTGGGCAGGACGTGTCGTCCGAGCGCTGGTTCGCGGCCGGGCGCGCCCTCGCCTCGGGCGAGGAGTTCGTGGCCGCCGACATCCAGCGCGCCTCCGCGCTCAACGGCGCGCAGGTCGCGACCTATGCGGCGCAGGTGCGCGAGAACGGCGACGCCCATGGCCGCCCGCTCGGCCTGCTCGCCATCCATTTCGACTGGGAGCCCCAGGCCCGCGCCGTGGTGCAGGGCGTGCGGCTGGCGCCGGCGGAGGCCGCCCGCAGCCGGGTGCTGCTGCTGGATGCGCGCGGCCGCGTCATCGCCGCCTCCGACGGGCGGGGTGCCCTGCAGGAGACATTCCCCCTCGACGCCGGGGCCGGCCCCTCGGGGGCCTATCAGGCGGGGAACGGCCGGCTCGTGGCCTATCACCTCACCCCCGGCTACGAGACCTATCGCGGCCTCGGCTGGTACGGCGTGATCGAGCACCAGCCGGACCGGGGCGCCGCGGCGCAGCGAACGGCGGCCTGAAGGCGGCCCGATCCGCCTTATTCGCAGGTCGGATAAACGAAATGCTCGTCTTCGACGATCCTCCCAATGGCGTCCGGCGCTCTAAAATGCGAACGGTTCCAACGTGCTTTGCAGCGCAGCAGGATTTGTCGAGGGAGTTTCGCCGGCCATGACCGACATCACCGCTTCGGAGGCGCCCGAGCGCGAAGGCATGGACTACGACGTGGTGGTCGTGGGCGGCGGCCCTGCGGGCCTCAGCGTCGCGATCCGCCTGAAGCAGCTCGATCCCGACCTCTCCGTGGTGCTGCTGGAAAAGGGCTCCGAGGTCGGCGCCCACATCCTGTCCGGCGCGGTGATCGACCCGATCGGCCTCGACGCCCTGCTGCCCGACTGGCGCGAGGACGAGACCGCCTTCGCCCGCACCGAAGTCACCGACGACCATTTCCTCTACCTCACCGAAACCCGCGGCCTGTCGCTGCCCACCTTCGGCATGCCGAAGATCCTGTCGAACCACGGCAATGTCATCGCCTCGCTCGGCGACGTCGGGCGCTGGCTCGGCGCGCGGGCCGAGGCGCTCGGGGTCGAGATCTATCCCGGGTTCGCCGCCAACGAGATCCTGTTCGACGCGAACGGCGCCGTCGTGGGCGTCGCCACCGGCGACATGGGCGTGGGCAAGGACGGCGAGCCTGGCCCCAACTACACCCGCGGCATGGAGCTGCGCGGCAAATACGTGATCTTCGCGGAAGGCGCCCGCGGCCAGCTCTCCAAACAGCTGATCGAGCGCTTCAACCTGTCCGAGGGGCGCGATCCGCAGAAGTTCGGCATCGGCCTGAAGGAGCTGTGGCAGGTCGCCCCCGAGAAGCACCGGCCGGGTCTGGTGCGGCACTCGTTCGGCTGGCCGCTCGACGACGCCACCGGCGGCGGCTCGTTCCTCTACCATTTCGGCGACAATCTGGTGGCCGTCGGCTTCGTGGTGCACCTCAACTACCAGAACCCGTGGCTGTCCCCGTTCGACGAGTTCCAGCGCTACAAGACCCACCCCGCCATCCGCGACACGTTCGAAGGCGCCAAGCGCCTCAGCTACGGCGCCCGCGCCATCACCGAGGGCGGCTGGCAGTCGGTGCCGAAGCTCGCCTTCCCCGGCGGCGCGCTGGTGGGCTGCGCGGCGGGCTTCGTCAACGTGCCGCGCATCAAGGGCAGCCACAACGCGGTGCTGTCCGGCAAGCTCTGCGCCGAGCACGTGGTGGAGGCGCTGAAAGCCGGCCGGGCGCAGGACGAGCTGACCGCCTACGACGCCGCCTGGCGCGACAGCGAGATCGGCCGCGACCTGAAGCCGGTGCGCAACGTCAAGCCGCTGTGGTCGAAGTTCGGCACCCGCGTCGGCGTGGTGCTGGGCGGCCTCGCCATGTGGGCGGAGCAGTTCGGGATCCCGCTGTTCGGCACCCTCTCCCACGGCAAGCCCGACTACGCCGCCACCAAGCCGGGCAAGGACTTCGAAAAGATCGCCTATCCGAAGCCCGACGGCGTGCTGACCTTCGACAAGCTGTCCTCGGTGTTCCTGTCGAACACCAACCACGAAGAGGACCAGCCGCCGCACCTGAAGGTGAAGGACCTTGGCCTGCAGAAGACGTCCGAGCACGACGTCTACGCTGGCCTGTCGCAGCGCTACTGCCCGGCCGGCGTCTACGAATGGGTCGAGGACGGCGCCTCAGGCCCCCGCTACCAGATCAACGCCCAGAACTGCGTCCACTGCAAAACCTGCGACATCAAGGACCCGAATCAGAACATCACCTGGGTCGCGCCCGAGGGCGGCGGCGGGCCGAATTATTCGGGGATGTGAGGGGGCGAAGGAACGCGGTTCTCAGGAGCGCTTGAAACGCCCGGGTCAGATCGGAGCCAAGCGCGTTCTCGTCATTCGCTCGCGAGCAGCGACCGCTCCATCGTCATGCCCGAGCTTGGCTCGGGCATCCACGACTTGGACGTCGAGCGCCAACGTAGAGAGGAAAGTCGTGGATGCCCGCGAAGGCGGGCATGACGCAGAGGGCGAGCGTTATCCCCTCAGGTTGTCGACTACTCCAGCGTCATGCCCGAGCCTGTCTCGGGCATCCACGACTTCGACATCGAGCACCAACGGATAAAAGGGAAGTCGTGGATGCCCGGCATGCGCCGGGCATGACGGAGAGCGCGGCCCACCGGCCTATTGCGAAATCTCGCCCCACAGATCGCGCCAGTCGCGATTGCTGTCGTGGATCAGCCGGACCTTTCGCGCCCGCGACCAGTGCTTGATCGCCTTTTCCCGCGTGATGGCGGACGTGACCTCCTCGTGCGCCTCGAACCAGACCAGCGTCGTCAGTCCGTAGCGTTTGGTGAAGCCATCGAACGCCCCCGTCCGATGCTGCGCGACGCGGCGGACGAGATCGCTCGTGACGCCGCAGTACAGCACGCCATTGGGATGGTTCGACATGAGATACACGAAGGACGACTTCATCCTGAAATCGTCGTCCTGAAACGACGCTGACGCAACGTGTCGTTGGCGCAATGACCTGCCCGCGCGAACAGTCGTGGATGCCCGAGACACGCTCGGGCATGACGGCGAGGGCCAATGTCATTGGCGCGCGGCGGGACACCACTCCATCGTCCTGCCCGAGCGTGTCTCGGGCGTCCACGACTTGGACTCTTGGGCCTTTGGCTCGCAAAAAATGTGGCGTCCGCCTTCGCCGCCGCTCATGGCGGAATGAGAGAACAGACCGCACACCCAAACCTAACCGGCCACACGTAGCGATCGACACACCTACACCGCCAGTGTCCGTCGAATAACTTCAGTCTTTCTCTTTTGATGCGGCGTCTTCACAATAAAAACGGGCCGTCGCACGCAGTCGCTCCGCATGATCGTAGATATCATCCAGCGTCTCGATACGAACCCTCTCCTCCTTTTCGCCATCGAAAAGGCTGATGTATTTTACGGATCTATTAAAATGAAGACGCGTCAGCGGCTTCCTGTTGTTGTTATCAACGAGTATCGCGCAGTAACTTTTCTGATCACGGATGTGCACGCGCGCTACTTTTATGACGTCACGTACGATCGCACGGGCGATATGATATCCCTCGATTTCCTCCGGGGTCGTCACGACCTCGTCCTCGTCGGGAACGGTCACGCTGGCCGGCACATCGATCACTTCCGTCTCAGCCAACGCGGACGACAATCGACTGTGGACGGAATCGCGCACGACCTCGCGAAATGCGGTCTTCACAAGCGGCGTCAGCAAATCTTTGACAGACGCTGTGAAGCGCCCTTCATAAAGACCGACCGTGACCTGCCGCACGAAGTCTTCAGTCGGATCGTCCATTAACGACACAAGCTGCGACTTGATCGCGGAGGTGTACTTCAACCGCGCCGCCGTTGCCAAAATGGCGGGCACATCGAACTCGTCGCGAGCGAATTTCTTGACCTCGGCAAGCATCGCGGCCGACGTGTCCGACAAATCGAACTTCAAGAACGGCAATGGATCCAGCTTGTTGGGCTCATCCAGATCCGTATGGAACTGAAAATGTCTGCCGTTCGTCAACAGAGCGAAACGCGCGGATGTGACGGAAAAATACCTGTAAAGCTGAGCGAGGTGCACCTTATCCAATTGCGTGGATATCGGCTTGCATTCCACCAGAATACGAATTTTATCGTCGACTTTGACGGCGTAATCGACCTTTTCGCCCTTCTTACCTACGGCGTCCGCTGTGAATTCGGGTATCACCTCGGAAGGGTTGAATATATCATAGCCCAGCGCGCTGAAGAACGGCAGCACGACGGCGGTCTTCACCGCTTCTTCCGTTCCCATGGCGCTTGAGTGCGACTTGATCCGTTCTGCGAGAATGCGAAGCTTTTCTTCGATCATACGCCACCCCTAAACGCACAGAGAACGTGCCTTTTCTAATAGAATATCTCCTGCCACAGTTTCGTCAATTTTTAATCGCGACGCTGAGGCGGCTTGAGTTGCGAACGACATGGCTCATGCGGGTGAAGACATTCCCGTCCGGCTCCGTCCGCATCCTGACCGAGACGGCATCCGGTTGTCCGCGCGGGCCTGTCGACGCCGCAAATCGTGGATGCCCGAGGCAAGCTCGGGCATGACGATGGAGTGGTCGCAAACCGCGAGCCAATGACGTCGGCCCTCGCCGTCATGCCCGAGCGTGTCTCGGGCATCCACGACTTCCGCGGTCCACGCGCCCTCCACGGGTCACGCCAAGTGAGCGAACAAGCCCCATCTTAATAGGATAAAAATCCTTGACATCCACCCGCGCCTCCCGCACCCTGTCCTCGCCTTTCCCCCGGATGGGAGGCGTGTCCGGACCGGCCGTCCATGTGGGGAGGGGGCGGCGCTCAGGCGGGGGATGACCGGATGTCCTCCCCCTGGGACGTCGGTCTTCGGGGCCCGCCGCGCGCGAGCGCATCCTCGATCGAGGGCGCAAGGGCGCGGACGCGTCATGAGGCCCGCCCGCGAACGACCGAAGCGGGCGCTCCCGTTCTGGAGCGGACACGCGGGATCGCGGGGAGCGCACAGGGGCCCGGCTCCAAAGGCCGGGTTCGCCAGGCGCCCCGCGCGACGGCCGCCTTCACCCTCCACGTGGGCAAGCCCACGCCGGAGGGGGATGAGGCCGTCCGGTCCCGAGCGGTCCTGCGCTGTTCGCAGCCGATGCGAAACCGCCGCGCGCGGAACGCCGGGCGACCGGCATTCTGACTACCAGACATGGGTCGTCCGGCGTTCCGCGCCCGTCCCGTTTGCGTTTTCCGCCAACCCGCGCCCGCTCCGCCGACGGTCGCGGGACCGCGGACCTGCGCCGCGTACCGGCGCGTTCTCCCTGGCGCGAGGCTCGGGGAGCCCTATGCTCCTTCATCCGATCCCGAACCGTCGGCTGGTCCGCGACAGTCGTCCCCCGTTAAAAGCCCATCGAGGCTTGAGCGAGGTGGACAAATCCGATTTCTCTACGAAGAGTGGATCCAATCCACGTCAAGACTGGAGAAGCGTGTGCGCCGTTTGCTGGTGCTGGGCGACAGCCATGTTCAATATTTCAATCACGCCGCACGGCTCGGCCTGTTCGCGCCTTATGAATTTGAGTCAAAGCGCGTCACAGGGTCAACAGCGTCAGGATTGACCAACGCCAAATCCTTCACGGCCGCCCGGCCGGCGTTTCTTGGGTTTCTGTCCGACAAGCCGAAAAATGCGACCATTGTCCTTCACCTGGGAGAGGTGGACTGCGGCATTCTGGTCTGGGTGCGGGCTGGAAAGAACGGAACGGCCGTCGAAGACGAAATCGCGCGATCGATCGCCTCCTACATGACCTTCGTCGACGAACTGCTGAACGATGGCTGGTCGGACATCATTGTCACCTCTGCGACCCTGCCGACGATCAACGACACGGATCACGCCGGAGAGGTGGCGTCGGTCCGCCGTCGCGCGGTCACCGCGACCTTTGTGGAGCGGACCTGGGTCACGCACTTTTTCAACGCGCGTCTTGAAGCTGAAACCCGCGCGCGCGGGCTGACCTTCGTCGATGCGTCGCCGGCGTTCCTCGACAGCGACACGGGCGTCGTGAACACCATCTTCCGGAACCAGAATCCGGCCGACCACCATATGGACAACCTGCAGGCGGGTCCGGTGTGGGCGGCCCTCATCGACGCGGCGCTCGGAGACGACGAAGATGTGGAACCGCGGCGCGTTCTTGTCGCGAGACAGCCAACCGCGATCAAGACGGGCTTCAAACACTCGAAGCGCCTTCCGGCGAACCTCGTGCGCCACGTGCCGGCGAACGCCCGGATCGAGGCGCGCATCTGCGCCCGACGCGGCGCCAATCTCGCTCTCGCCGGCGTGCGTTCGGACGACATCGCGCTGCATCCCTGGCATCGCATCGTCTGCGCCGATCATTGGGAGGACATTGGAGAGGTTGCTCCGGCGATCCGCTCTCCAGCCGATCCAGCGCCCCCTCATCCTGCCAGATGGATCGGGAAAGATGCCTGGATTGGACTGTTCAACGCGGTCATCGACCGAGGCCGCGCTCTCGTTCCGGGATATGCGCGCCGGCGCGGCAAGGGCGCACCCTTGAGCGACCCCCCAAGAACGCACGGCGAATGAGGCCAAGCGCCTGTCGGCCAGCCTGATCGTCCGCCGCGCCTCCTTGGCGCAAGGCGCGGCGCGGCCCATGTGAGGAACTCCCTGCCGCTCGCTCCGGAGCCCCATGGACGCCGCGCCGCCCGACCCCGCTCCGCCGCCCGATCCGCCCCCCTCCCCGCCCTGGCGGCCCGTCGCGGGGCGGCTGCTGCTCACGGCGCTTGCGGGTCTCGCCGTGGTGGCGGGCGTGGTCGCGGCGCTGATCGCGGCCGAGCCCGAGAGGCGCCTCGCCTTCGACCTGAACGCCACGCCCGACGCCTTCACCGGGCTGCGCCTGCGGTTGCTGACGCTTTCGCCCGGCGTCTGCGCGGAGACGCTGCGGCTCTCGGGCCTGTCGCCTGCGCCCGCCGCGCCGCGGCCCCTGTCCGAGGGCTGCGGCTACGACGACGGGGTGACGCTGCGCGGGCTGGCGCTGGCGCCCGCGCCGGTGATGCGCTGCCCGATGGCGGCGAGCTACGCGCTGTTCGAGCGCCACGTGCTGCAGCCGGCGGCGGAGCGGCGGTTCGGGGCGCGGGCGGTCGCGGTGGGGCATTTCGGAACCTACGCCTGCCGCAACGTCTATCACCGCGCCGCGGGCCGGCGCTCCCAGCACGCCACCGCCAACGCGCTCGACATCGCCTCGGTGCGGCTCTCCACGGGCCGGGTGATCACGGTCGCGGGCCAGTGGGACGACGGGGGCGCGGCCGGTCTGTTCCTGCGCGACCTGCGCGCCGGCGCCTGCGGTCTGTTCGGGACCGTGCTGTCGCCGGATTACAACGCCGCCCACGCCGATCACTTCCATATGGACCGCGGCATGGCCCGCATCTGCCGCTAGGGGGCGCGCGGCTTGACCGGGGCGCCCATCCGGGCGACACGACGGCGGGCCGAAACAGGGGGACACTGTCGCGCCATGACCGCCGCCGAACGCCGTCTCGCGCTGGCGCGCGAGCTCGCCGACGCCGTCGCGCCGCTGCTCGGGCCGCATCTGGCGCTCAAGCTGTGGGACGGCGCGACCTCCCCGCGCGAGGTGGGCCCGGACCGGCTCGTGGTGCGCTTCGCCGACGAGGGCACGCTCGCCGCGCTCGCCAAATCGCCCAAGCTCGACACGCTGGTGCGGCTGCACGCGCTCGGCCGCGTCGATCTGGAGAACGGCGACCTGTTCGATCTGGCGGAGCGGCGGCCGTCGCTGCGCGGGCGCGATCTGCTGCGGGCGGCGGGTCCGCTGCGCCTCGCCCGCACGGCCGCGGCCTTCCTCAAGGTGCCGGTCGGCGAAACCCGGCTGCCATGGGAAGGCCAGCCCGGCGCGGCGCCCGGCCGCTCCGGCGACCCGGACGACAACCAGAAGAACATCGCCCATCACTACGACGTTTCGAACGCCTTCTACCGGCTGTTCCTGGACGAGCAGCTGATCTACTCCTGCGCCTACTTTCAGGACTGGGACGAGGATCTGGACGCCGCCCAGCGCGCCAAGATCGACCTCGTCTGCCGCAAGCTGAGGCTTCAGCCGGGCGAGCGCTTCCTCGACGTGGGCTGCGGCTGGGGCGCGCTGATCTGCCATGCGGCGGAGGCCTACGGCGTCACCGCCCATGGCGTGACGCTGTCGCGGGAGCAGCTCGCCGGCGCGCAGGCGCTGATTCAGGCGCGCGGGCTGCAGAGCCGCGTCACCGTGGCGCTCGCGGACTGGACCACCGTCGGCGGCGAATTCGACAAGATCGCCTCCGTCGGCATGTTCGAGCATGTGGGTCTGAAGAACGCCGACGCCTATTACAAGGGAATCCGCCGGCTGCTGAAGCCGGGCGGGCTCTACCTGCACCACGCCATCACCCGCCGGGCCAAGCGCGGCGACGAGCGCAAGCTCCGGCCCGAGGCCAAGGCCATCCTGCGCCACATCTTCCCCGGCGCGGAGCTCGATCACATCGGCGCCACGCTGTCGGGGCTGGAGCGGGCCGGCTTCGAGCCGCAGGACGTGGAGGCGCTGCGGCGCCATTACGCCCGCACCACCGCGCTCTGGTGCCGGCGGCTGCAAGCGAACCGGGAGGCCGCGATCGCGGAAGCCGGCGAGGTGCGCACCCGGATGTGGATCGCCTATCTGGCGGGCGTGTCGCTGGCCTTCGCCCGCGGCTCCATCGGCGTGTGCCAGACGCTGGCCTCGTCGCGGGCGAAGAGCGGCGCGGTGGACCTGCCCTCGACGCGCGCCGACATCTACCGCGCCTGATCCGCCGTCACGGGATCACGACCACCTTGGCCCCCACGCGCACCCGCTCGTAGAGGTCGATGATGTCCTCGTTGCGCATGCGGATGCAGCCGTAGGACGCATAGGTGCCGATGGATTTCGGCCGGTTCGTGCCGTGGATGGCGTACTGGTCGCGGTCGAGCAGCAGAGCGCGCGGGCCCATGGGGTTCTTCGGCGAGCCGCCGGGGATCACGTCCGGCAGGTTGGGCTTGTCGCGCCGCACCTCCTCCGGCGGCGACCAGGCCGGCTGGACGTATTTGCCCTTGATCCAGGCCGCGCCGAGCCACTGCTTGCCCGGCTTGCCCACGGCGACCCGATAGCGCAAGGCGCGGCCGTCGCCGCCCACCAGATAAAGCGCCCGCTCGGCGTTGCGCACCACAATGGTGCCGGCGCGGTATTGGTCGCCGGCGAAGGGCACGATCTCCCGCGCCGCGGCCGGCGTGGCCCCGAGGGCGACAAGCGAGAGCGCCAAGCTCGCGAGCGCCAGACCCGCAAGCGCGCGCGCGCCGCCCCCGACCGCCGAAACGCCCCGCGCCACGACCGACCCGCCCATGTTCGCCAAAACCCTGATCCGACCGCCCCGGCGTCGCGCCGGCTCGAAAAGCATATGGCCCGAAACCGGTTAGCGCCCGGTTTCCACAGCGCGCCCCGGCTGCGCCGCTCAGGCTTAAAAGACTATATTCCTTTTATATGCGATCTCATGCTAGGGTCACGGGACCATGATCCTTGCTGCGCGCTCTTTTTCCCTCTTTGCCCGCCTGCGCGACATCGCGCTGGGAGCCGCGCTCGGCGTGGCGGGCGCGCTCGCCGTCAGCGGCTCCATGCCTGCCCCGCGCGGCGCGACCCTGCCGACCACGCCCGCGGCGGGGCCGGTCTTCACCGCGCGGGCGCTGACCGTGATCGACGGCGACACGTTCGAGGCGCGGGTCGCGGCCTTTCCGGGGCAGGAGATCGTCACGCGCGTGCGGATAAGCGGGGTGGACACGCCCGAGCGTCGCGGACGCTGCGCCGGCGAAACCCGCGCCGCCCGCGCGGCGACCAAGGCGCTGGAGCGCCTGCTGCGCGACCGGCGCCTGACGCTGACGGATCTGCGGGGCGACAAGTACTTCGGCCGGGTGGTGGCGCGCGTGGCCGCCGACGGCGTCGGCGACGTCAGCCGCCGCCTCATCGCCGACGGCCATGGCCGTCCCTATGATGGCGGCCGGCGGGAGGGCTGGTGTTGACGCACGCGATTCAAGCTCCCGTCATGCCCGCCGTATGGCGGGCATGACGGCGAACCGGGTGTTCCCGGCCGGCGCTGAAGACGAGTCGCCGTCAGGCCACCGCTTCCCTGCGGCGGTTCTGGCGATGGTCGATCAGGTCTTCGACCACGTTGGGATCGGCGAGCGTCGAGGTGTCGCCCAGCGCGCCGAACTCGTCCTCGGCGATCTTGCGCAGGATGCGGCGCATGATCTTGCCCGAGCGGGTCTTGGGCAGGCCCGGCGCGAACTGGATCAGGTCCGGCGCCGCGATCGGGCCGATGTCCTTGCGCACCCAGGCCACCAGCTCCTTGCGCAGCGAGTCGTCGCCCTCCACGCCGGCGTTCAGGGTGACATAGGCGTAGATGCCCTGCCCCTTCACGTCGTGCGGATAGCCCACCACCGCGGCCTCGGCCACCTTCTCATGCGCCACCAGCGAGCTTTCCACTTCCGCGGTGCCCATGCGGTGGCCCGACACGTTGATGACGTCGTCCACGCGGCCGGTGATCCAGTAATAGCCGTCCGCGTCGCGGCGGCAGCCGTCGCCGGTGAAGTACTTGTTGGGATAGGTCGAGAAGTAGGTCTCCTCGAACCGCTTGTGGTCGCCGTAGACGGTGCGCATCTGGCCCGGCCACGAGTCCGCGATCACCAGATTGCCCTCGGCGGCGCCCTCCAGCACCTTGCCCTCGGCGTCCACCAGCTCGGGCTTCACGCCGAAGAACGGCTTGGTGGCGGAGCCCGGCTTCAGGTCCGTCGCGCCCGGAAGCGGCGTGATCAGGATGCCGCCGGTCTCGGTCTGCCACCAGGTGTCGACGATCGGGCAGCGGCTGTCGCCGACCACGCGGAAGTACCATTCCCAGGCTTCCGGATTGATCGGCTCGCCGACCGAGCCCAGCAGCCGCAGCGACGACCGGGAGGTCCTCTTCACCGGCTCCTCGCCGCCGGCCATCAGCGCGCGGATCGCGGTCGGGGCGGTGTAGAAGATGGTGACGTTGTGCTTGTCCACCACGTCCCAGAAGCGGGAGTTGGTGGGATAGTTCGGCACGCCCTCGAACATCAGCGTGGTGGCGCCGTTCGCGAGCGGGCCATAGACGATGTAGGAGTGGCCCGTCACCCAACCCACGTCCGCGGTGCACCAGTAGATGTCGCCGTCGTGGTAGTCGAAGATCAGCTGATGGGTGAAGGAGGCGTAGACCAGATAGCCGCCGGTCGTGTGCAGCACGCCCTTCGGCTTGCCGGTGGAGCCGGAGGTGTAGAGGATGAACAGCGGATCCTCGGCGTTCATCTCCTCCGGCGGGCAATCGGGCGAGGCGTTCGCCACCGCGTCCTCGTAGACGAGGTCGCGGCCCTCGGTCCAGGCCACGTCCGCGCCGGTGCGGGTGACGACGAACACCGTCTCCACGCCGCCGACCTTGGCGATGGCGGCGTCGGTGTTGGCCTTCAGCGGCACCTTGCGGCCGCCGCGCAGACCCTCGTCCGCGGTGATGACCACCTTCGACTCGCAGCCCTCGATGCGGCCCGCGAGGCTGTCCGGGGAGAAGCCGCCGAACACGATGGAGTGGACCGCGCCGATGCGGGCGCAGGCGAGCATGGCGTAGGCCGCCTCGGGGATCATGGGCAGGTAGATCGTGACCCGGTCGCCCTTCTTGACCCCGCGCTCCTTCAGCGCGTTGGCGAGGCGGGAGACCTGATCGTGCAGCTCCCGGTAGGTGATCGCCTTGGAATCCTTGGGATCATCGCCCTCCCACAGGATCGCCACCTGATCGCCGCGGGTGGCGAGATGCCGGTCCACGCAGTTGGCAGAGACGTTCAGCGAGCCGTCCTCGTACCATTTGATCGAGACGTTTCCGGGCGCGTAGGAGACGTTCTTCACCGTGGTGAAGGGCTTGATCCAGTCCACGCGCTTGGCCACGTCGCCCCAGTAGCCGTCCGGGTCGGTGATCGAGCGGGCGTAATCGGCGTCGTACTTGGCGGCGTCCACAAAGGCGCGCTCCGCCCATTCGGGCGTCACGGGGTGCAGTTTCTCGGACATGACGCGTCGCTCCCAGCATTTTGGCCCGACGTTGCGCGGGTCGGGCTTCTCTCGTTTTCGAGCATAGAGCGCGCATGCGAGCGCCCTCAAGCGTCCAGCGTCGTACTTTAGCGCGAACCGGCCTCACGCGTGCTAAAGTCGAATGCGACAGTAGGAGCGACGGCCATGACGCGCATCGTGCGCTTTGAAGAGATCGACGGCGATCTGGTGCTGCGGATCCCCGCCGACATCGCCGCGCGTCGGGGCTTCTCCGCCGGGGACGAGGTGGCGCTGAGCGACACGGACCAGAGCCTCAGGCTGGAGCCCGTTTCGGACGACGCGCAGCTGGCGTTGGGGCGAAGGGTGGCGGAACGCCATCGGGAGGCTCTGGCGCGGCTCGCAAAATGAAGCGCCGTGAGCCCCTGTGGCTGAAGCCCGCGGTTCTGGAGATTCTTCACGGCGAACAGATCGCGACCCATGGCGGATTGCCGGGGCTGCGCGACCGGGGCGCGTTCGACGCTGCGCTGAGCCGGCCCTTCAACAAATGGCTTTATGGAGAGGACGATCTTTTCGCGCTGGCGGCGGCTTATGGATTTGGGCTGGCCCGCAATCACCCCTTCTCCGATGGC
The DNA here is from genome assembly GCF_042679725.1 of Methylopila musalis. NCBI lineage: Bacteria > Pseudomonadati > Pseudomonadota > Alphaproteobacteria > Hyphomicrobiales > Methylopilaceae > Methylopila > Methylopila musalis. The sequence continues at coordinate 1,752 of NZ_JBHTMX010000040.1, read as the reverse complement.
AACAAGCGCGCTTCGGCGATCGCGTGCTTTCTGTTCCTGGAGCTGAACGGCGTCGTCATTCCGGAGGATACGGATGCGGTGGAAACCACATTCCTCGCCCTTGCCGCAGGCGCCTTGTCCGAGGACGAATTGGCTGCATGGCTGAAAGCTAGGCCGGCGCGAGGCGGAAGACGGTGACGCGCTTCACCTCGGCGTCCTCAAGCTCCCGCGTCACCGGCACGGCGTAGTCGGCGAGCGCCAGAAGGCGCGGACGCGGCAGGTAGCTGCGGCCGGGATCGCCCACCAGCACGGGCACGCCGCGGGCGAGGAAGCCGTCGAGCCAGCCGAGCAGGCGCTCCGCCAGATCACGCTCGTAGAACAGGTCGCCCACGGTGACGAGATCGACCTCGGGCCGCGGCCCGCCGATCAGGTCGTCGCCGCAGGTCTCCACCGCGACGCCGTTCGCCTCCGCGTTGAGGCCGATGGCGGCGAGCGCGAAACGGTCGATGTCGGCGGCGAGCGCGTGGGCGGCGCCCGCCTTCATGGCGGCGATGGCGACCAGCCCTGAGCCCGCGCCCATGTCGAGCACCCGGCGGCCGGCGACGAGCGCGGGTTCGTCCAGCAGATGCCGCGCGAGCCCCTGACCACCGGCCCAGGCGAAGGCCCAGAACGGCGGCGGCAGGCCGATCGCCTCCAGCTCCTCCTCGGTCCTGGTCCAGAGCGGAACGGCCTCGTCCGCCACGTGGAGCGCGATCTCCGGCGCGTGCGGCACCGGCCGGAGCCGGGTGTTGGCGCGGACGAAGGCGACCGGGTCGCGGACCGGGGGCGGCGTCAGGGCTTCAGCCCGCCCATGCGCCGCACCTCGGCCCACTCGTCGGCCGTCACCGGCTGCACCGAGAGCCGCATGGAGGTGACGAGCGCCATCATCGCGAGTTTCGGGTTGGCTTTGACGGCGGCGAGCGTCACCGGCTGCGGCACGTCCTCCACGGCGCGGATGTCGACGCATTCCCAGCGGGCGTCGTCGCCGGCGGTGGAATCGGGATGGGCGGTCTTCGCCACCTCCACGATCCCGACGATCTCCTTGCCCTCGTTGGAATGGTAGAAGAAGCCGAGATCGCCCTCCGCCATGGCGCGCATGTTGTTGCGGGCGAGGTAGTTGCGCACGCCGGTCCATTCGGTCCCGTCGCGGCCGGCGGCCTTCTGCTGGTCCCAGGACCAGGCGTCAGGCTCGGATTTGAACAGCCAGTAGGCCATGGCGCTTTCGTCTCCCCCGTCGGCCCGTCACACGTTCGCGCGTCACACTTCGGCCCGTAGCGGCCGGGCCAGCAGATCCTCGATCGCGGAGGCCACGCTGGCGCGGCCGGCGATCACCTCGGCCACCGCGCGGGAGATCGGCATCTCCACGCCGTTCGCCTGCGCCAGCGCCACCAGCGCCTCGGCCGTCGCGGCGCCCTCCGCGAGCTTGTCCGGCGGCGGCTCGCCCCGGCCGAGCGCGAGCCCGAGCGCGAAGTTGCGCGACTTGGACGAGGTTGCGGTCAGCACCAGATCGCCGAGCCCCGACAGGCCGGACAGCGTCTCGGACTTCGCGCCGAGCGCCACGCCGAGCCGGGTCAGCTCCGCGAAGCCGCGGGCGATGAGGGCGGCGACCGCGCTCGCGCCGAGCCCCCTCCCCTCGACCGCGCCGGCGGCGATGGCGAGCACGTTCTTGGCGGCGCCGCCAAGCGCCACGCCCGTCAGATCCGTGGTGTGATAGGGCCGGAAGCTGCGGGTCGC
>NZ_JBHTMX010000039.1:0-20857 GCF_042679725.1 Methylopila musalis | reverse complement strand
GGCCCCGAAGCCCGCCTCCGAGCGCCGCGCCGACGCCTCGGGCGCCGCGCCGCTCAAGACCGCCGCGGCCGCCGCCGCCCTTTCGGAATGACAGAGTAGGCCGAGATGACACCGAGCCCGGTTGAAGAGAGCGTCCTGTTCGGGCGCCTTTCGCTGAACGCGCTGCCGCTGCATGAGCCGATTCTGGTCGTCACCTTCGCGGCGGTCGCGATCGGTGGCGTCGCCGCTCTCGGCGCTCTCACCTATTTCCGCCTCTGGGGCTACCTGTGGCGGGACTGGCTGACCTCGATCGACCACAAGAAGATCGGGATCATGTACATCATCCTCGGGCTCGTCATGCTGCTGCGCGGCTTCGCCGACGCGCTGATGATGCGCCTGCAGCAGGCCCTCGCCTTCGGCGGCTCGGAGGGCTACCTGCCGCCCCATCACTACGACCAGATCTTCACCGCCCACGGCGTGATCATGATCTTCTTCGTGGCGATGCCTCTGGTCACGGGCTTCATGAACTACCTCGTGCCGCTGCAGATCGGCGCGCGCGACGTGGCCTTCCCGTTCCTCAACAACTTCAGCTTCTGGATGACCGCGTCCGGCGCGGCGCTGGTCATGGTCTCGCTGTTCGTCGGCGAGTTCGCGGCCACCGGCTGGCTCGCCTATCCGCCGCTGTCGGGCATCGCCTATTCGCCCGGGGTGGGCGTCGACTACTACATCTGGGCGCTTCAGATCGCGGGCGTGGGCACCTTGCTGTCCGGCGTGAACCTGATCGTGACCATCGTGAAGATGCGCGCGCCCGGCATGTCCATGATGCGCCTGCCGGTGTTCACCTGGACGTCGCTGTGCTCGAACGTGCTCATCGTCGCCTCCTTCCCGGTGCTGACGGCGGCCCTCGCGCTGCTGTCGCTCGACCGCTACGTCGGAACCGCGTTCTTCACGAACGACTTCGGCGGCAGCGCCATGATGTACGTGAACCTGATCTGGATCTGGGGCCACCCGGAGGTCTACATCCTGATCCTGCCGGCCTTCGGCATCTTCTCGGAAGTCGTGGCGACCTTCTGCGGCAAGCGCCTGTTCGGCTACGCCTCCATGGTCTACGCCACGGTCGTGATCACCATCCTGTCCTACCTGGTGTGGCTGCATCACTTCTTCACCATGGGCTCGGGCGCGTCCGTGAACTCGTTCTTCGGGATCACGACCATGATCATCTCGATCCCGACCGGCGCGAAGATTTTCAACTGGCTGTTCACGATGTATCGCGGCCGGATCAAGTTCGAGCTGCCGATGATGTGGACGGTCTCCTTCATGGTGACCTTCGTGATCGGCGGCATGACGGGCGTGCTGCTCGCCGTGCCCCCGGCTGACTTCGTGCTGCACAACTCGCTGTTCCTGATCGCGCATTTCCACAACGTGATCATCGGCGGCGTGCTGTTCGGCCTGTTCGCCGGCATCGCCTACTGGTTCCCCAAGGTCACCGGCTTCAGGCTCGATCCGTTCTGGGGCAAGGTCTCGTTCTGGTCCTGGACCATCGGCTTCTACATGGCCTTCATGCCGATCTACGTGCTCGGCCTGATGGGCGTGACGCGCCGCATGTCCAAGTTCGACGATCCGTCGCTGCAGATCTGGTTCGTGATCGCGGCGCTGGGCGCGGTCCTGATCGCCATCGGCATCGGCGCCTTCCTGCTGCAGATCGTCGTCAGCTTCATCAAGCGCGACAGCCTGCGCGACGTGACCGGCGACCCGTGGAACGGCCGCACGCTGGAGTGGTCCACCTCCTCGCCGCCGCCGGACTACAACTTCGCCTTCACGCCGGTGGTGCACGACCTCGACGCCTGGCACGACATGAAGAAACGCGGCTACGTGCGCCCGGCCAACGGCTTCCTGCCGATCCACATGCCCAAGAACACCTGGGCGGGGATCGTGCTGGCCGGCATCAGCACCGTCTGCGGCTTCGCCCTGATCTGGCACATCTGGTGGCTGGCGGGCGCGGCGTTCCTGGCGCTGGTGGTGACCGCGATCGCGCACACGTTCAACTACGACCGCGACTTCCACATCCCGGCCGCGACCGTCACCGAGACGGAAGCCGAACGGTCGCGCTACCTCGCCGCGGGAGTCTGAGAGCATGAGCGCGCACGCGTCCGCCGCGATCGACGACAAGACCTTCTATCTCCGGGAAGAGCACCACCCGGAGAACGGCACCCTGCTGGGGTTCTGGACCTACCTGATGAGCGACTGTCTCATCTTCGCGGTCCTGTTCGCCTGCTACGGCGTGCTCGGGCGCAACTACGCCGCCGGCCCCTCGGGCGCGGACCTGTTCGACCTGAAGCTCGTCGCCATCAACACCGGCTTCCTGCTGCTCTCCTCCATCACCTATGGCCTCGCCATGCTGGAGATGGAGAAGAACCGCAAGGGCACCACGCTGTTCTGGCTCGGCGTGACGGGCGTGTTCGGCGCGGCCTTCCTGGGGCTTGAGCTCTATGAGTTCTGGCACCTGATCCACGAGGGCGCGACGCCCCAGCGCTCGGCCTTCCTGTCGTCGTTCTTCGCGCTGGTCGGCACCCATGGCCTGCACGTGTTCTTCGGCTGCGTGTGGCTGGTCACGCTCATGGTGCAGGTGGGCCAGCGCGGCCTGATCACCGAGAACCGTCGCCGGCTGATGTGCCTGAGCATGTTCTGGCACTTCCTCGACGTCGTCTGGATCGGCGTCTTCACCTTCGTCTATCTGATGGGGACGCTGTGATGGCCGGAGCCCACGCCGACGACGCCCACCGGGCGCATGGCCAAGACGCCCACGCCCATGGCCACGACGACCACGGGCATGGCGGGAGCGGAGCGGGCCACGCCACGCTCGGCGGCTACCTGACCGGCTTCTTCCTCTCGATCATCCTGACGGCGATCCCGTTCTGGATCGTGATGGGGGACGTGTTCCGCACCAGCACCACCGCCGCCGTGGTGGTGCTGATCTTCGCCGCGGTGCAGATCGTGGTGCACATGGTCTACTTCCTCCACATGAACTCCAAGTCGGAGGGCGGCTGGAACATGCTAGCCCTGATCTTCACCGCGGTGCTGGTGGTGATCACGCTGGCGGGGTCGTTCTGGGTCATGCATCACCTGAACACCAACATGATGCCGGGCGGCGCCCACGACATGCAGAACATGGAAGGCCTGCGGCCGGCGGAGACGCCCGAGCCGCGGTGACCGCAGGCCGGGCTTCGACCGACCGTGACCGGTGACGATCCGAAAAAGGGAGAGCGGCGACCCCGCTCTCCCTTTTTCCATGTGGCGCTCGGCGCCCTCACGCTGGCGCTGTTCTCCGTCTTCATGGCGCTCGGCGTCTGGCAGGTCGAGCGCCGGGCGTGGAAGCTCGACCTGATCGCCCGCGTCGAGGCCCGCATCCATGCGGCGCCGGACGCGGCGCCGGGTCCGGACCGCTGGGCGGGGCTGTCGCCCGCCGACGAGTACCGCCGGGTGCGTCTCGTCGGCCGCTTCGACCATGGCCGCGAGACCTTCACCCAGGCCACCACCGCCTATGGCGCGGGCTACTGGACGCTGACGCCGCTCCGCACGCGCGAGGGCTTCGACGTGCTGGTCAATCGCGGCTTCGTCACCTCCGACCGGCGCGACCCGGCCGCCCGCGGCGGGCCGGGGCCGGACGGCGAGACCGAGGTCGTCGGCCTGTTGCGCCTCACCGAGCCCCATGGCGGCTTCCTGCGCGCGAACGATCCGGCGGCGGACCTGTGGCGGTCGCGGGACGTGGCGGCCATCGCCGCCGCGCGCGGGCTCGCCGACGCCGCGCCCTATTTCGTCGACGCGGAGGCCGGCGTGGAGCGCGGCGCCTGGCCGAGGCCTGGGCTCACCGTGGTCGCCTTCCGCAACGATCATCTGGTCTACGCCTTGACCTGGTTCGGCCTCGCGGCGATGACGCTGGCGGGCGCCGCCATCGTCATCCTGCGCGGCCGGTCGGGAGCGCGCGACGCATGAGCATGGGGCGGCTGGGACGGGCGCTGACGCTGCTGGACCGCACCGCGCCCGACGTCTCCACCGCCCGCAAGAACATGCTGCTGCTGATCCAGCTGCGCTGGCTCGCGGTCGGCGGCCAGATCGCCACCATCGCCGGCGTGCACTGGGGCTACGGGGTCGAACTGCCCATCGCCCATATGGGACTGACGCTCGCCGGGTTGCTGGCGCTGAACGTGCTCACGCTGCTCCGTCTGAGCAGCCTCGCGCCGGTGACGGAGGCGGAGCTGTTCGTGGCGCTGGCGCTCGACATGTTCGGGCTCGCGGTCCAGCTCCATCTCAGCGGCGGGGCGAGCAACCCCTTCGCCTTCCTGTTCCTGCTGCAGGTGACGCTCGGCGTGGTGCTGCTGCCGTCCCGCTTCGCGGTGGGCGTGGTCGCCTTCGCGGTGGCGGCCTTCGGGGTTCTGACGCGGTTCTATGTGCCGCTCGACCTGCCGGCGGCGCGGGACCACGACCTGTTTGCGCTGCACATCGACGGCATGTTCGCCTGTTTCGCGCTGGTGGCGATCCTGCTTGCGGTGTTCGTCGCCCGCATCGCCCGCAACCTCCGGCAGCGCGACGTGCGGCTGGCGGAGCTGCGCCAGCAGGCGGCGGAGGAGGACCACATCGTGCGCATGGGCCTGCTCGCCTCCGGCGCGGCCCATGAGCTCGGCACCCCGCTCGCGACCCTCGACGTGATCCTGAACGACTGGCGGCGCATGCCGACCTTCGCCGAGGATCCGACGCTCGCGGCCGAAATCGACGACATGCGGGCCGAGGTGCGGCGCTGCAAGGCCATCGTCACCGGCATCCTGCTGTCCGCCGGCGAGGCGCGCGGCGAGGCGCCCACTCTGTCCTCCGTCGACGATTTCTTCGAGGACATCGTCGACGACCGGCGCGAGGCGAGGGCGGTCGGCCGGATCGACTACGAGAACGCCTTCGGCGAGGACATGCCGATCGTGGCCGATCCGGCGCTGAAGCAGGTGCTGAGCGCGGTGATCGACAACGCGGTCGACGCCTCGCCGCGCTGGGTCGGCGTCTCGGTCGGGCGCGAGGGCGCGGATCTGGTCCTCACCGTGCGCGACGACGGCCCGGGCTTCACCGAGGCGACGCTCGCCGGGTTCGGCAAGCCCTACAATTCCAGCAAGGGCAAGCCGGGGAGGGGACTGGGGCTGTTTCTGGTGGTAAACGTCGTGCGCAAGCTCGGCGGCGCGGTGACCGCCGGCAACCGGCCGGGAGGCGGCGCCGTCGTCACGTTGACGCTGCCGCTCGCGGCGCTCGCGATCGGGAAGACGCATGGAGACGGAGACGACCGCTGATCGCCTGCTGGTGATCGTCGAGGACGATCCCAAGTTCTCGCAGACGCTGGCGCGCTCGTTCGAGCGCCGCGGCTACGAGGCGTTGCGGGCCGCGAGCATCGAGGAGCTGCAGGAGCTCCTGAAGGCGCGCTCGCCGGCCTATGCGGTGGTGGACCTCAAGCTCGCCAACGGCTCGTCGGGCCTCGCCTGCGTGCAGGCGCTGCACGCCCACGACCCGGACATCAACATCGTGGTGCTGACGGGCTTCGCCAGCATCGCCACCGCCGTCGAGGCGATCAAGCTCGGCGCGAGGCACTATCTCGCCAAGCCCTCCAACACCGACGACATCGAGGCCGCCTTCGCCCGCGCCGAGGGCGACGTGGCCGCGCCGCTGACCGAGCGCGCCACCTCGATCAAGACGCTGGAGTGGGAGCGTATCCACGAGACGCTGATCGAGACCGGCTTCAACATCTCCGAGACCGCCCGGCGGCTCGGCATGCACCGGCGCACGCTCGCCCGCAAGCTGGAGAAGCAGCAGATCAAGTGATAAGCCGATCCGGCCGTATCGGCGCCCGGCCGCGCCGGGGCCGTGATTTTTTGAGCGGGGGGCCGGTCCGCCCCGTTCTCCTAACGGCATGAGGCGGGCGTCGGGCCGGTCCCGAACGTCCGCGCGGGCGCGCGCTTCCCGGCGCGCCGTGGTTTGAAATGGTCGCGGGGCGCGCGCGCGTGAAGCGCCGACCCGTCGCAAAGGCTCTGGCGTCATGGACCTGTTGAAGCGCTTCTTCGCCTATTACCGGCCGCACCGGGGGCTGTTCCTGCTCGACTTCTCGGCGGCGGTGGTCTCGGGCCTGCTGGAGCTCGGCTTCCCCATGGCGGTGAAGCTGTTCGTGGACGAGCTGCTGCCCCGGCAGGACTGGACGCTGGTGGTGCTGGCGGCGCTCGGCCTGTTCGTCGTCTATCTCGCCAACACGGGCCTGATGGTGATCGTCACCTATTGGGGCCACAAGCTCGGCATCAACATCGAGACCGAGATGCGGCGGCGGGCGTTCGACCACCTGCAGAAGCTGTCCTTCGGCTATTTCGACAACCAGAAGACCGGCCATCTCATCGGCCGCCTGACCAAGGATCTGGAGGAGATCGGCGAGGTCGCCCATCACGGCCCCGAGGATCTGTTCATCGCGGTCATGACGCTGATCGGCGCCTTCGCGCTGATGTTCGCGGTGAATGTGGAGCTTGCGCTGATCACGGTGGTGGTGGCGCCGGTCGCGGCCTGGATGACCAGCCGCTACGGCGGCCGCATGACCCGCAACTGGCGCGAGCTCTACGGCCGGGTCGGCTCGTTCAACGCCCGCATCGAGGAGAACGTGGGCGGCATACGGGTGGTGCAGGCCTTCGCCAACGAGGACCATGAGCGCCGCCTGTTCGAGCGCGACAACGACGGCTACCGCGCCACCAAGCTCGAGGCCTACCGCATCATCGCGGCCAGCGCCTCGCTCAGCTATCTCAGCATGCGCTTCACCCAGGTGGTGGTGATGCTGGCGGGCGCCTATTTCGTCATCCAGGGCTCGCTCACCCATGGCGGCTTCATCGGCTTCCTGCTGCTGCTGGGCGCGTTCTTCCGGCCGCTGGAAAAGATCAATTCGGTGATCGAGACCTATCCGAAGGGCGTCGCCGGCTTCCGCCGCTATCTCGAGTTCATGGACACCCGCCCGGACATCGTGGACCGGCCGGGCGCGATCGACCCGGGGCATCTGCGCGGCGACATCGCGTTCGAGAACGTGAGCTTCGGCTACGCGGCGGGCAAGCCGCCGGTGCTGTCGGGCATCGACCTCTCGATCCGCGCCGGCGAGACGGTGGCCTTCGTCGGCCCGTCGGGCGCGGGCAAGACCACGCTGTGCTCGCTGCTTCCGCGGTTCTACGAGGTCAGCGGCGGCCGCGTGACCATCGACGGCGTCGACGTGCGCGACATGACGCTCGCGAGCCTGCGCAGCCGCATCGGCGTGGTGCAGCAGGACGTGTTCCTGTTCGCCGGCACCATCCGCGAGAACGTGGCCTATGGCCGGCTCGACGCCACCGAGGAGGAGATCCGGGAGGCGACGCGGCGCGCGCGCCTGTCCGAGATGATCGAGCGCCTGCCCGACGGGCTCGACACCGTGATCGGCGAGCGGGGCGTGAAGCTCTCCGGCGGCCAGAAGCAGCGCCTCGCCATCGCGCGCATGTTCCTGAAAAACCCGCCGATCCTGATCCTCGACGAGGCGACTTCCGCGCTCGACGCCGAGACCGAGCGGGCGATCCAGCAGTCGCTGGCGGAGCTGGCGCGGGGCCGCACCACGCTGATCATCGCGCACCGGCTCACCACCATCCGCGACGCCGACCGCATCGTGGTGGTGGACCGCGCCGGGGTGGTGGAGCAGGGCCGGCATCAGGATCTGGTGGTGGGCGACGGCGTCTATCGCCGCCTGCACGACGCCCAATTCGCCGACGCCATGCGCTGAGAGCCCGTTCGAAAACGCCTGCGCGCCATCCTGCCCGATGACCACGCTCGGGCATGACGTGGGCTTGGATGGCGCGCGTGAGCCATCTCCAAACGGGCGCTGAGGCGCCGACAAAAAAAGCCCCGCCGGCGGACCGGCGGGGCTTTTTCGTCGGCGGATCGCCACGGTCCGCGGCTCAGGCGGCCTGACAGCGGCCGAGCGCCCAGCGGATCAGCTTGCGCACGTCCGGATCGGGATCGTCCAGGGCGCGTTCGAGCGCCGGGATCGCCGCCGGCGACGCGATCTCGCCCAGCGCCGCGGCCGCCTCCTTGCGCAGGTTGGCGATCTCGCTGTCGAGCAGCTCTCCGAGCGTCGGCACGGCGCTTTCCGCCTTCAGGCGGCCAAGGGCGTTCGCGGCCTTGATGCGCACCTGCCAGACCTCGTCGCCGAGCGCTGCGATCAGCGCCACGGTCGCCTCCGGCAGGCGGATCTTGGCGGCGGAGATCGCCGCCTCCTCGCGCACCTGCCAATGGGGATCGGCGAGGCCCGCGACCAGCGTGGAGGCGCCGGGGCCGCCGGGCCGCACGAACACCAGCGCCGACATGGTGGCGCGGCGCACCGAGGCGTCCTCGTCGGCGGCGGTCGCGATCAGCGCCGGCATCGCCTCCTCGGCCTTCAGCCCGCCGATGACGCCGAGCCCTTCGCGCCGCACCTCCGGCTCCGGGTTGCGCAGCGCCTTCAGCGCGGCGGCGAGCGCGTCCGGCAGCGTCAGCTCCCGCAGAGCCCGCAGGGCCGCGGCCTGAACGAAGGGATCGGGATGCTGCTCCGCGCGGGCGATCAGCAGCGGGCCGCAGGCGGGCTCCTTCTTGGCGGCGAGCGCCTCGGCCGCGGCGCGGCGCACCTCGTCCTCCGGGTCCTCGAGCGAGGACACCAGACCCTCCACCACATCCGGCCCGTCATGCTCGTCGAGCGCCCGGGCGGCGGCGGCGCGCACCTCCGCGTCCGGATCGGCGAGACCCTTCAGCAGCAGCACCTTGGCCTCGGGCCCCACCTCCTCGGCGAGCTCCATCATGGCGACGCGGCGCACGCCGGCGTCGGCGTCGGCCGCGCGCGCCGTCAGGTCCGCGAGGTCGTCGTCGAAAGCGTCGAAAACGGGCATGGGTGAAGCTCCATCGGTCGGGCGCGGCGTCGTGCGGGCCTTATGTTCCGTCACGCCCGGCGCAGCCGGGCGTCCACGACTTCGGCGTCAGACGCCGAATCTGTCAGTCGTGGATACCCGCCGAAGGGCGGGCATGACGTCGTGGGTCCTCGCAGAACTCGGAACGTCTCAGCGCAGCAGATAGGGGATGTTGACCTTGACCGCGCCGGTCGGGCAGTCCGCCTCGCAGGGCATGCAGTACCAGCACTCGTCGTATTTCATATAGGCCTTCTTGCGGCCGGTATCGATCGCGAGGATGTCGAGCGGGCAGACGTCGACGCAGACGGTGCAGCCCTTTTCCGCGATGCACTTCGCCTCGTCCACGACGACGGCCGCGCTCTTCGCCTGGGTGATGATCGGCATGGTCGTTTCCTCTCACTCGGCCGCGACGGGCGTCTTGACGCGGAGCTGGTGATAGGCCGCCATCTCGTCGTCCCGCACGGGCACGACGTATGGGTCGATCTCGCGCTTCCGGTGCGACATGCGCCCCTGCGCGTCCTTGTAGAGCATGGTGTGGCAGAACCAGTTCGCGTTGTCGGTCTCGGGGTGGTCGACCCGCAGATGGTAGAAGCCCCAGCGGCTCTCGGTGCGGTAGAGCGAGGCCGCCGCCGCCATGTCGGCGCAGTCGAGGATCGACTGCATCTCCAGCGCGCGCAGCAGCTCGTGCGGATCGCGGGCGCTCAGCTCCGACAGGTCCTCGCGCACCTCCGCGAAGCGGCGCTGGGCGATCTCCATCTTGGCCGTGACCTTGGGCGGCTCCAGATAGTCGTTCACGAGGCGGCGGGTCTTGAACTCCATCTCGAACGGGGTGAGTCCGTCCTCGCGCCGGGTCGGCGCCAGAACGCGCTCCTGCTCGTCCCTGAGGAATCCCTCGTCGTAAGCCGGCAAATCAACGTTGGCGCAGTAGTCGGCCGCGTCCGCGCCGGCGATGCCGCCGTTCACGAAGGCGCCCAGCATGTAGTTGTGCGGCACGCTCGCCATGTCGCCCACGGCGTAGAGGCCGGGGATCGTGGTGCGGGCGTTCTCGTCCACCCACACGCCCGACGCCGAATGGCCCGAGCAGAAGCCGATCTCGGAGATGTGCATCTCCACGGGGCGCTTGCGGTAGTCGTTGCCGCGCCGTTCGTGGAAGCGGCCGCGGGAGGGGCGCTCGTTGGTGTGCAGGATGGTCTCGATCTCGGAGATGGTCTCCTCGGCGAGGTGGTCCATCTTGAGATAGACGGGGCCGGCGCCCGACTGCAGCTCGCGCCAGAACTCCAGCATCATCTGGCCCGACCAGTAGTCGCACTCGATGAAGCGGTCGCCCTTGTTGTTGGCGGTGTAGCCGCCGAACGGCCCGGTGACATAGGCGCAGGACGGGCCGTTGTAGTCCTTGATCAGCGGGTTGATCTGGTAGCATTCGAGGTTCGCGAGCTCGGCGCCGGCGTGGTAGGCCATGGCGTAGCCGTCGCCGCAATTGGCCGCGTTCTCGTAGGTGCCGAACAGATAGCCGGAGGCCGGCAGGCCGAGCCGGCCCGCGGCGCCGCAGGCCAGCACCACGGTCTTGGCGCGCACCACCAGGAACTCCCCGGTGCGGGTGTTGACGCCGACCGCGCCCGCGATCGCGCCGTCCGGCCCCTTGAGCAGCCGGGTCGCCATGTAGCGGTTCGTCACCGCCACCTGCAGGCGACGGAGCTGGCGGTAGAGCACCTTCTTGACGTTGTGCCCCTCGGGCATGGGCAGCACGTAGGTCCCCATGTGGTGGACCTTGCGCATGTTGTACTCGCCCGAGCCGTCCTTCTCGAACTTGACGCCGAGCCGGTCGAGATACTGGATCATGGGGAAGGAGCCGGTGGCGTAGGCCATCACCGCCTTCTGGTGGACCACGCCGTCGTTGGCGACGGTGATCTCCTTCACATACTGCTCGGGCGTGGCGTAGCCGGGCACCACGGCGTTGTTCAGCCCGTCCATGCCCATGGAGATCGCGCCGGAGCGCTTGACGTTCGCCTTCTCCATCACGAGCACGCGCAGCTTGGGATTGGCCTCCTTGGCCTTGATGGCGGCCATGGGGCCGCCCGTGCCGCCGCCGATGACGAGCACGTCGGTCTCGATGATGTCGGTTTTCGGCGCGCTGTCGCTCATGGCCGGTCTCGCTGTCGGAGGGAGGGGCGGCGTCAGGCCGCGCGGGCGGGGGCGGCGGCCTCGGCCGTCAGCCGGCGCAGATAGGTCCAGGGAAAAACCCCCCGGTCGTGGCCGTCGGAGAACGTGAGGTGGACCGCGTAGCCGCCGAGCGGCTCCACGCCGGTCACCTCCACCGCCTCGAACGCGGTCGGAAAGCGCCCGTCCACCCGCGCGCGGACGCACCAGGCGCAGCGGCAGGCGAGCCGCATGGCCTCCGCCCCGATCACGGCGGAGCCGCCGTCCGGCCAGGCGAGGGCGAGTTCGCGGCCGCCCTTGCGCAGGGTCGCCTGCTCCGGGGTGTCGGCCGGATCGAAGGGGGGCGTTTCGGCGGCGAGGGCCGCGAGGGGATGGTCCATCGCGCGTGTCTCCCGTGCCGTTTGGACAGGTTCAAAATCGCGTGCAAAGGCCATGAGGGACAGCAATTACTTGCGCGTGCGCTCCCTAAGACGCAGGACGGCCGCGCGCCTTGTGTCCGCGCGGCGAACCGATAAACCTCGCGCCGCCCCCCGTGACTTTCGCGGGCCCGAGCCTAGTTTCGCCCCGATCGCTCCGCCCCGGATTCATCCGCCTTATGTCCGCATCCGACGACCACGGGTCTGGTCCGCCCCTCCCGAACCGCGCGGCCGATCTGCTGGCCCGCGAGGCGGAGCGCGCGGAGTCCCTGCTCGGTCCCGCCGCGGACTGGCCGGCGGCGCTGCGCACCGCGCTCGATCTGCTGATGTCGGCGGAAGCCCAGATCGTCCTGTTCTGGGGCCCGGACTATGTGGCGCTCTACAACGACGCCTACGCTCCCACCATCGGCGCCAAGCATCCGGGCGCCTTCGGGCGTCCGGCGCGGGAGAACTGGTCCGAGCTGTGGGACGATCTGGAGCCGCTGCTGCGCTCGGTCCGAAGCACCGGCCAGACCATCTCGGCCAAGGACCGCCCGTTCCGGCTGGCGCGCTTTGGGCGGGAGGAGACGGTCTATTTCGACATTTCCTATCAGGCGCTGCACCATGAGGACGGCTCGGTCGCGGGCGTGCTGTGCATCGTCAGCGACACCACCGAGCGGGTGCTGACCGAGCGCCGGCTCAACTTCACCATCGAGCTCGGCGACCGGCTGCGGGCGCTGTCGGAGCCGTCGCGCATCAAGTCGGCCGCGGCCGAGACGGTGGGCCAGCGGCTGGCCGCCGACCGGGCGGGCTACGCCGAATTCTCCGACGACGAGGCCACGTTCCAGGTCCTGCGCATCTGGACGCGGGACGGCGTTCCCCAGTTCGGCGGCGCGCACGCGATCTCGCGCTTCGGGCCGGACCTTCTGGCCCGGCTGAAGACCGGCCGTCCGCTCGTCATCAACGACGTGGAGGAGGAGCCAGAGGACGGGCGCGCGGCGTTCCGCGGCATCTCCGTCGGGGCGCTGGTGGCGGCCCCACTGGTCAAGGCGGGGCGGCTCCGGGCGGTGTTCTTCGTCCACTCCTGCGCGCCCCGCGCGTGGGAGAGCGCCGAGATCGGCTTCGTGGTGGCGGCGGCCGAGCGCACTTGGGCGGCTGTGGAGCAGGCCCGCGCGGAGCAGCGGCTGAGCGAGAGCGAGGCGCGCTACGAGGCGATCGCCAATTCGGTGGACCAGATGATCTGGTCCACGCTGCCGGACGGCCAGCACGACTATTTCAACGACCGCTGGTACGAGTTCACCGGCGTGCCTTACGGCTCCACGGATGGCGACGGGTGGAGCGACGTCTTCCACCCGGACGACCGGGAGCGCGCCTGGGCGACCTGGCGCCGCAGCCTGGAGACCGGCGAGCCCTACTACATCGAGTACCGCCTGCGGCACCGCTCGGGGCAATACCGCTGGGTCGTGGGCCGGGCGCAATGCGTGCGCGATCCCTCGGGGGCGATCACCCGCTGGTACGGCACCTGCACCGACGTGCACGACCTCAAGATGGCGGAAGCGCGGCTCCGGGAGCTGAACGAGACGCTGGAGGCGCGGGTCGCGGCCGAAGTCGCGGAACGCCAGCAGGCCGAGGAGGCGCTGCGGCAGGCGCAGAAGATGGAGTCGCTCGGCCAGCTCACCGGCGGCGTGGCGCACGATTTCAACAACCTGCTGCAGGTGGTGGTCGGCAATCTGGACATTCTGAAACGCAACCTGCCGCCGGACGCGCCCCGCCTCAGCCGGGCGGCGGACAACGCCATGACTGGCGCGCAGCGCGCCGCCACCCTGACGCAGCGCCTGCTCGCCTTCTCGCGCCGGCAGCCGCTGGCCCCGCAGCCGATCGACCCGAACCGGCTCGTGGCCGGCATGGCGGAGATGCTGTCCCGCACGCTCGGCGAGACGGTGGAGCTGGTGGCGGCCCAGGCGCCCGACCTCTGGCGGGTGGAGGTGGACCCCAACCAGCTCGAAGCCGCGGTGATCAATCTGGCGGTCAACGCCCGCGACGCCATGCCGGACGGCGGCAAGCTGACGATCGAGACCGCGAACGTGCGCCTCGACGGCCGCTACGCCGCCGAGCACGCCGAGGTGAAGCCCGGAGCCTATGTGGCGATCAGCGTGTCCGACACCGGCGCCGGCATGGATCGGGGCACGGTGGAGCGGGCGTTCGAGCCGTTCTTCACCACCAAGGAGGTGGGCAAGGGCACGGGTCTCGGGCTGTCCATGGTCTACGGCTTCGTCAAGCAGTCCGGAGGCCACGTCAAAATCTATTCGGAGCCGGAGCACGGCACCACGGTGCGCATCTACCTGCCGCGCTTCACCGGGGAGGAGCCGTCGCACGCGGGCCCCGCTGAGCCGGAAACCCCGCCGCCCGCCGGATCGAGCTCCGAGACCATCCTCGTGGTGGAGGACGACGACGACGTGCGGGTCTATTCCGCCGGGGCGCTGCGGGAGTTGGGCTACCGCGTGCTGGAGGCGCGGGACGGAATCTCCGCGCTCGCGGTGCTCGGTCAGGCGGACGAGCCGATCGACCTGCTGTTCTCCGACGTGGTGCTGCCGGGCGGCATGAACGGCGAGCAGCTCGCGGGCCAGGCGCGGGGCTTGCGCCCGCGGCTGAAGGTGCTGTTCACCACCGGCTACGCCCGCAACGCCATCGTCCATCACGGGCGGCTGGACAGCGGCGTGGAGCTGATCACCAAGCCCTTCGCCTTTTCAGATCTTGCGGCGCGGGTGCGCGACATCCTCGACGCTGCGGATCGCGGCCGTCGCTGACCGCGTCCCGGGCGGCGGGTCCGGGAGGTTTCGCCGCTGCGGGCGGACGGGGGCGGTAAGACGCGACCTTTCTTTCCGACAGAATGTGTGTGATGACCTCGCCCCCGGGCCTGTAAAGGCGGAGATCGCCGCGCCCGTAACGTGTCGGCGACGGAAGGTCTCGCGCCGCGACATGGGCGCATGTCGCAGATCCGTGAGGAACGTCTTAGGGCGATGAGGGATGGGACGGCCGGCGGGCCCCGGAACGGGCCGCGCTTGCTCCCGACAGGC
Source organism: Methylopila musalis (assembly GCF_042679725.1). Classification (NCBI taxonomy): domain Bacteria; kingdom Pseudomonadati; phylum Pseudomonadota; class Alphaproteobacteria; order Hyphomicrobiales; family Methylopilaceae; genus Methylopila; species Methylopila musalis. The sequence goes on along the minus strand of NZ_JBHTMX010000039.1, from coordinate 6,292 downwards.
AGGACAGGCCGCGCGCGCCATGGCGCCGGCGGATCGCATCTACTGGGAAAGCGCGTTCGATGACGTATGTGGTCACAGAAAACTGCATCAAGTGCAAGTACATGGACTGCGTCGAGGTGTGTCCGGTGGACTGCTTCTACGTCGGCGCCGAGACGCTGGTCATCAATCCGGACGAGTGCATCGACTGCGGCGTCTGCGAGCCCGAATGCCCGGCGGAGGCCATCAAGCCGGACACCGAGCCCGGCATGGAGGGCTGGATCGCCTTCAACGCCAAATACGCAGCCCTGTGGCCCAACGTGACCGAGAAGGGCGACACGCCGGAGGACGCCAAGGAGTGGGACGGCAAGCCCGGCAAGCTCGAAGCCGTGTTCGGCTCCTCCGACCCCGCCTCGGCCTGATCTCCGGTTCCGCAACCGCCTGCGGCGCATGCGCCCATGCGCGATCCGGCATGGTGTTTCGCGCCGGATCGCGCCATATAGCGTCACGAGAGCGGATTGATTTTAATAACGCGTTCTACGGAAGTGAATTAGAGCGGTTTCGAGCGCGAAGTCGGACGAGAAGGCCATGAGCAAATATCTCGAAGAACGGGTGACGAGCGTCAGGCACTGGACGGACACGCTGTTCAGCTTCCGCACCACCCGCGACCCGTCGTTCCGGTTCCGCAACGGCGAGTTCACCATGATCGGCATCGAGGTCGAGGGCCGGCCGCTGGTGCGGGCCTATTCGGTGGCGACCGCCAATTACGACGACGAGCTGGAGTTCTTCTCCATCAAGGTGCCGGACGGCCCGCTCACCTCGCGCCTGCAGCACCTCAAGGTGGGCGATCCGATCCTGGTCGGCCGCAAGCCCACCGGCACGCTGGTGATCGACAACCTGATCGCGGGCAGGCACCTCTACCTGCTCGGCACCGGCACCGGCCTCGCGCCGTTCCTGTCGATCATCAAGGACCCGGAGGCCTATGAGCGCTTCGACAAGGTGGTCCTGGTGCACGGCTGCCGCCATGTGAACGAGCTCGCCTATGGCGAGATGATCACGAAGGACCTGCCGCAGGACGAGCTGATCGGCGAGCTGATCCGCGAGAAGCTGATCTACTATCCGACCGTGACGCGCGAGCCGTTCCGCAACCGCGGCCGCATCACCGACCTGATGGCTTCGGGCAAGCTGTTCGAAGACATCGGCCTGCCGAACATGGCGATCGAGAACGACCGCTTCATGCTGTGCGGCAGCCCGGACATGATCCGCGACACCCGGCAGCTGCTGGTGGACGGCGGCTACGAAGAGGGCAACCACGGCGAGGCCGGCCATTTCGTGATCGAGAAGGCCTTCGTCGAAAAGTGATGGCGCGGCCCGCCGCTTGCGGGCTCATGCGACGATGTGAAAGGGGCGCCTGCGGCGCCCCTTCGTTTTTTGCGCTGCGCCGCGGCGCGCCGGCTCGGAGAGGGGCGGAACAGCGGCGGATCGGGCATGCGGCGGCGCGGAAAGAGGCGCGCCTCAACCTTGCGCGTCTGCGGCCTGAACGTGTATCAGCGGAGCTGAGAACGCTCCGGACGGCTCCTCGCCGCGGGCAGGCGCCCGCCGGGCGTTTCGCCCGCAAAGCCTTGGCCCGAACGAGCGGGGGACGCGCGCGGCTGACGGTCGAGCTTCCGGCCGCCGAGGGGAGCCGCCGCGATCCCGGACCGATGCGGGGGCGTATGAAAATTCTGCTGGCGAACTCTCTGTTTCCCGATCTCGGCATCGGCGGATCGGAGCAATCGACCTACTACCTCGCGCGCGGTCTGCGGCAGCTCGGGCACGACGTCTGGGTCTTCAGCCAGAACGTGCAGGACAAGACCGTCACCGAAGACAAGGACGGCATCCACGTCATCCGCCACGCGGCCCGACCGGGCAGCGAGCCGAACATCTACGCCGAGCCCTATTACCAGCGCCTCGCCGCGGCCTCCCAGAAGGCCTATCCGCTCGACAAGCAGCTCGCGGAGACGATCAAGGCGTTCAAGCCGGACATCGTGAACACCGCCGTGGTCGGCCGCCTCACCTCGCTGTGGCAGATGACCAAGAGCCTTGGCGTGCCCTGCGTCCACACGCTGCGCAGCTACACCTCGCTCTGCAACCGCCGCATGATCGTGGACCAGAAGCCCTGCCTCCGGCAGTGCCGGGACTGCAACCTCGCCCGCGTCGCCGGCCGCGAGCGCTCGAACGTGGTGGACGGCGTCATCGGCATCAGCTCCCACATCCTGAAGACGCATCTGCGCTCCGGCTGGTTCCGGGACACGCCCCAGCGCACGGTGATCGCCAACTCCTACGAGATGGACGCGCCCATCGCCTCCGCGACCGGCGCCGAGCGGCCGTACGAGTTCGGCTACATCGGCCGTCTGCACCACACCAAGGGCGTGGAGCTGTTCCTCGAGGCGCTGACGGCGCTGCGCGCCCAGACCGGCCGCAAGCATCCGACGCTGATCGCCGGCGCGGGCGATCCGGGCTTCGAGTGGAAGCTGCGCAAGCGCTTCGAGGACGAGAACACCCGCTTCGCCGGCTACATCTCGCCGAACGACTTCTTCGCCCAGATCCGCTACTGCGTGGTGCCCTCGATCTGGTTCGAGCCCTTCGGCCGCATCTTCATCGAAAGCCTGCATCACGGCGTGCCGGTGGTGGGCTCCAGCCGCGGCGGCGGCGCCGAGATCCTGAAGGAAGGCGAGACCGGCTGGCTGTTCGAGCCCGAGGTCGCGACCCTGAAGGAGGCGCTGCGCAAGGCGAGCGAGGTGGACGACGCCGGCTACGACCGCCTGCGGCAGGCCGCGCTCTCCAGCGCCGAGGACTACGGCGTGCTCGCCATCGCCCGCCTGTACGAAAGCTTCTACGCCGCCGTGCGGGAGACCGCGCGATGAGCCGCACCCTGTTCATCCTGACGTCGCCGCTGCAGGCGAACCACGCCCGGCAATACGCCGACCACGCCGCCCTCGACCGGGACGCCTGCTGGGTGGCGCTGGTGAAGAGCCGGCTGGAGACCGACAACGAGCGCGCCCGCCAGGCGCTGGCCGCGGCCGGCTTCCGCCATGTGCGCGAGTTCGAGCCGCTGGTGAAGTCCGGCTCCGCGCCCATGTCGAAGGACGGCAAGACACACGCGACCGCGATCAAGGAATACGACGACTTCGTCAGCCGCCGCGCCTTCGTGCAGCGGGTGGGCGACTTCTTCAGCGTGGTGGACCCGAATTTCGACCGGGTGGTGCTGGGCGACTACCGCCCGGTGTCCTACCGCCAGTTCCTGGCGCATCTCGACCTCGGCAAGACCGAATGCGTCCTCCTGGACGACGGCTCGGTGTCGCAGGCGGTGATGGCGTTCCGCGAGAGCAAGAAGAACGTCAAGGAGATCTTCCGGGCGGCGCCGTTCAAGGGCGCCTCGGTCAAGGGGCCGGACCCGCTGAAATATCCGGACCCGTCGCACCTGTCCTACTTCACGATCTACCGCGGCCGGCTCGCCGACGGCGACGCGATCATCCCGAACACCTATTATGACCGCTTCCTGGAGGGCGGCGAGCCGACGATCCTGAACGAGATCTGGATCGCCGGCTGCAGCCATGTGGAGAACGCGATCACCAGCGAGGCGAGCTATCTCGCCGCCTGTCAGGCCGCCCGCCGGCTCGCGCCGAACAAGAAGTGCGTGTACCTGCCGCACCGTCGGGAGGACCCGGCCAAGGTGCGCAAGATCGCCTTCATCATCGGCGCCGAGGTGCGGACCTCCGACGGCATCGAGGCGCTGGTCGCCGGCCGGCGCGAGACGCCGGTCATCCTCGCCTCCTTCGGCTCCACGGTGCTGGACACGCTGTCGCGCATGGTGGGCAAGGTGACCTCCTGCGTGCTGATTGCGCCGCCGGCCTCCTACTTCCTCGGCGCCCGGCAGGAGCACATCGAGACCATCGTGCAGGCCAACCTGCGCGACAACGACGACGTGATCGGCGTGCTCACCGACGATCCCCACGCCGTCACCCGCTGGCGCGCGGTGGCCGTGGAGCGCCCCGGCCGCGCCGTCGAGGCGGAGGAGGTTCCGGCCGCCTCCACCAGCGCCATGCGCGCCATCGCCCTGTCGCGGCTGGAGAACGTCGTCGAGGAGCCCCAGCCCGACGGCTCCCGCCTGCTGCTGGAGACCGAGGCGAAGGGCCTGCACCGCTATCAGGTGGCGGAGTTCGCCGCCGTGCGCGACACGCCGAACTTCCTGGCCTTCCGCATCTGCGGCGAAGGGCGCTTCGAGGTCCGCATCCGCGTGTCGCTCGAGAGCGACCGCAACGTTTTCGCCGAATGCGATCTCAACCTCGACGACGGCAACGCCACCGAGCAGACCAAGGACGACATCCGTCTGATCGCGTCCGTGCATGTGGACCAGGAGCGGCGGGCGGTGGTCTCGCTGCTGGTGACCTCGGCGCGGCCGGGACGGCATGTGGCGCAGGTGATCCACCGCGCCAACACGGTCGTGCAGTCGTCCTTCATGGTCGGCAACACCGAGATCGGCACGTCGCTGCCGCCCCAGACCGAGCGCGACGGCGGCCATGTGGCGCTGGGCGAAGGCGAGGCGCTGCTGCAGGTCGCGCCCGGCGCCGGGCTGATCTCGACGTTGCGGCTGCTGGTCAACGGCAAGCCGTTCGATCTGGCGCTGACCTCGGCGCCGCAGCTCTATTCGGAAGAGTCCGGCGGCGAGGTTCCGCACGAAAAGGGCTGGAGCAAGCTGCACTTCGCGCCGCCGGAGCCGGCCCATCTGCTGAACCGGGCGCTGCGCGTGCTGCTGAAGCGGCAGGGCGCCCGCCTCACCGTGTCGACGACGCTCGATACCGTGACGGTCACGCTGCCGCGCCTCGGCGAAGTGCGCGTCGCCGCCGCCACGCTCGACCCTTACAGCGGCGAACGCCGGCTGATCGAGGCGGCGCTGTCTCCGGGGCTCGACCAGCCCGCGCAGGGCTACGCCACGGCCTACTGAGCCTTTCCTCAGAAACAGGCGGAGGCGGGCGCCAGCGTGGGCCCGCCTCCGCCTGGTCGTCCGTTCAGTCGATGCTCTGGCCGGTCTTGGCCCAGTCGGCCACGAACTGCTCCAGCCCCTTGTCGGTCAGCGGGTGCTTGACAAGGCTCTTGATCACCGACGGCGGGATGGTGGCGACGTCCGCGCCCGCGAGCGCCGAGGCCTTGACGTGGTTGGCGTTGCGGATCGAGGCCGCGAGGATCTCGGTCGAGAGGTCCGGGTAGTTGTCGTAGATGGTGCGGATGTCCTGAATCAGCTCCATGCCGTCGATGCCGGTGTCGTCGAGGCGGCCGATGAAGGGCGAGATGAAGGTGGCGCCGGCCTTGGCGGCCAGCAGCGCCTGCGTCGCGCTGAAGCACAGCGTCACGTTCACCATGGTGCCCTCGTCGGAGAGCGTCTTGCACGTGCGCAGGCCGTCCCAGGTCAGCGGCACCTTGACCGTGACGTTCTGGGCGATCCGGGCGAGGCTGCGGCCCTCGCGCAGCATGTCGTCATATTCGGTGGAGGCGACCTCCGCGGAGACCGGGCCGTCCACCACGTCGCAGATCTCGGCGATGATCTCCTTGAACGGCCGGTTGGCCTTCAGGATCAGCGACGGGTTGGTGGTGACGCCGTCGAGCAGGCCGGTCGCGGCGAGTTCGCGGATCTCGTTCACGTCCGCGGTGTCGACGAAGAACTTCATGGGACAGGACCCTTTCGCTAAGGATGGCGCGTGGCGGCGCGTTCCGCCCTCAAGTGACGGAGGCGCCGGCCGGACGCAAGGCCAATCCGTGGGTTTGGTTCACGCGCATGGGCGTCATGCCGGCTTGACGCGCGCCGCGCCCGCGCCGAAGAGGGCGCCGTCCCGCCCCGGTCGCGCACGGCCCGATCAGACGAGGAGCGCGCTCCGTCCATGACCTCTCCCGCCGCCGTCGAGGTGCTGTTGCCGGTCGGGCTCGACCGGGCGCTGACCTATGCGGTTCCGGCCGGTCTCGACGTCGCGCCCGGCGCCCTCGTGCTGGCGCCGCTGGGCTCGCGGATCGAGATCGGCGTGGCGTGGGACGGCGCGCCCGCGGACGTCGATCCCGCCAAGCTGAAGCCGCTCCACGCCGTCCTCGACCTGCCGCCCATGGCGGAGCCCATGCGGCGCTTTCTCGACCGGGTCGCGGCCTACACGCTCGCGCCGCGCGGTCAGGTGCTGCGCATGGCGCTGCGGGGGCTCGCCGTGGGCGAGGAGCCCCGCAAGCCGAAGACCGGGGTGCGGGCGACCGGCGCCCATCCGGCCCGGATGACGCCCGCGCGGGAGCGGGC
>NZ_JBHTMX010000038.1:0-21683 GCF_042679725.1 Methylopila musalis | reverse complement strand
GCCCCGGCCGGGCTATGCGGCGCCGGAGCGCGCACACGTGGCGGCGGCGCTCGCCTTCGCGGGGAGGGACGCGCGGCCCCTGATCGTTCAGTGCTACGCGGGCGTCAGCCGCTCGCCCGCCATGGCCTACGCCCTCGCCTGCGCCGCCTGGCCGGACCGGGACGAGGCGGCGCTCGCGGCCGAGCTTCGGCGGCTCTCCCCCAGCGCGACGCCCAATCCGCGCATCGTCGCGCTGGCGGACGACCTGCTCGGGCGGGACGGGCGCATGCGCGCCGCCATCGCTGCGCTCGGTCGCGGCGCGGAGGCCTATGAGGGCGAGATGTTCGCGTGGTCGCTGGGCGACGCCGCGGACGCCGAGGGGCTGCGGCCGTGACCGCCGCCGCGACCGTCGAGATCGGTCTCTCCGCCGCCGTGGTGACGGTGGAGGGCGACGCCCCGCTCATTCTGGTGGCGCAGGCCGTCGACCCCCGCGCCCCCCTCGGCCTGCCGTCCGGCCCGTTCGATCCGCTGACCCGGCGCACGCTGGAGATCGCGCTCCGGGCCTCGATCGTGCGCCAGACCGCGCTCGACGTGGGCTATGTGGAGCAGCTCTACACCTTCGGCGATCGCGGCCGCGCCGCCTCGCCGGACGACACGGCCCCCCATGTGGTCTCCATCGGCTATCTGGCGCTGACCCGGCGGCCGAAGGACGGCGCGGCGCTGGCCAAGGTCGGGGCGAGCTTCCAGCCGTGGTACGCCTTCTTCCCGTGGGAGGACTGGCGCCGCCGCCGCCCCGAGGTGCTGGACGCCGCCATCCTGCCCGCGCTCGAACGCTGGACGGCGGAGGCGCCGGAAGCCGTCACCGGCCGGGCGCTGCCGCGCATCGTGCGCGCGCGACAGTGCTTCGGCCTCGACGGCGCCCCGTGGGACGAGGAGAAGGTGCTCGACCGCTACGAGCTGCTCTACGAGGCGGGCCTCGTGGAGGAGGCGCGGCGGGACGGCCGTCCGGCGGCGCTGGCGCGGGCCGCCTCCGCCACGCCGAAGCTCGGCGAGGCCATGCTCGACGACCACCGCCGCTTCCTCGCCACCGCCATGGGCCGGCTGCGGGCCAAGCTGAAGTACCGCCCCGTGGTGTTCGAGCTGATGCCCCGCGACTTCACGCTCACCGCCCTCCAGCGCACGGTGGAGGCCATCGCCGGCCGGCACCTGCACAAGCAGAACTTCCGCCGGCTGGTGGAGGCGACCGCGCTGGTGGAGCCCACCGGCGCCGCCGAGACCGCCACCGGCGGCCGGCCGGCCCAGCTCTATCGCTTCCGCCGCGAGGTGCTGGAAGAGCGGCCGGCGCCGGGCCTGCGATTTGGGCGCGGCTGACGGGACGGCGCGCCTGCGCGCTCTATATCCGGACGGCGCATTTCCCCTGGGGGCCTCATCCCGACCATGACGACCGACCGTGTGCTCGTTCCGGGCGACACCTGCTGGCGCATCGCCCGCGCCGACCGTTTCGCCGTCATCGTCGACGCCGCCGACTACTACCGCGCCGCCAAGCGCGCCATCCTGTCCGCGCGCCGCTCGGTGATGCTGGTCGGCTGGGACTTCGATTCCCGCATCGAGCTCGAGCCCGGCGGGGCCACCATCGAGGGGCCGAACCGGCTCGGGCCGTTCCTGAAGTTCGTCGCCGACCGGCGGCCCGAGGTCCACATCCGGCTGCTGAAATGGAATCTCAGCCTGATCGAGACGCTCGGGCGCGGCGAGACGCCGATCTACCTGCTGCAGTGGATGATGCGGAAGAACATCACCCTGAAGATGGACGCCGAGCATCCGCCGATCGCCGCCCATCACCAGAAGATCGTGGTGATCGACGACACGCTCGCCTTCTGCGGCGGCATCGACATGACGCTCGGGCGCTGGGACACCCGCGAGCACCGCGCCCATGACGAGCGCCGCCGCTCGCCCTGGGGCCGCGCCCTGCCGCCGTGGCACGACGCCACCACCTGCGTGGACGGCGAGGCGGCGCTTGCGCTGGGCGACATCGCCCGCGAGCGCTGGCGCCGCGCCACCGGCGAGACGCTGGAGCCCGCCTCCTGCGGCGAGGAGGAGTGCGACCCGTGGCCGGAGCGCCTCTCGCCGACGCTGACAGGCGTCGACGTGGGCGTGGCGCGCACGGTGGGCGCCTTCAACGGCCAGACGCAGATCGTGGAGGTGGAGAAGCTGACCCTCGCGGCGATCGCTGCGGCCAAGCGCACGCTCTACGTGGAGAGCCAGTATTTCGCCTCGCGGGCGGTGGCGGAGGCGATGGCGCGGCGGCTTGCCGAGCCGGACGGACCGGAGATCGTGGTGGTGAACCCGGAATCCCAGGACGGCTGGCTGGAGGAAGCCACCATGGGCGCCGCCCGCGCCAAGCTCATGCGCATGGTGCGCCGGGCGGACGTCCATGACCGGTTCCGCATCTTCTGGCCGGCGACGCCCGAGGGCGAGCCGATCTACGTGCACGCCAAGATCCTCGCGGTGGACGACCGGCTGATCCGGGTCGGCTCGTCCAACCTCAACAACCGCTCCATGGGCTTCGACACCGAATGCGATCTGGCGATCGAGGCGGGCGAGGACGACGAGGACCTGCGCGCGGCGATCGCCCGGCTGCGCGACGACCTGCTGGCCGAACATCTCGGCGCCGCGCCGGAGGAGGTCGCCGCCGCCATCGACCGCGAGGGATCGCTGATCCGGGCGATCGAGACGCTTGCGGGGGAGGGGCGCCGGCTGGTCCCGCTCGAGGCGCGCGAGGTCGGCGAGATCGAGGACGCGCTGTCCGAGACCGACCTGGTCGATCCCGAGCGGCCGCCCGGCCTGTGGCGGCGGCTGCGCCGGCGCGTGGGGCTGCGCTGACGCGGTCTGCAATTTTGCAGACAGGGCGGCGTCTCTGGCTTACATCCGTGCGGTGAAGCACACTCATTTGCGGGACGCGCCGCATGCTCGCCTGGGACGATTTCCGACTGGTCAAATGCATCTCGGAGCGCCGGTCTCTGGCGGGCGCCGCGGTGACGCTCGGCGTCAACGCCTCGACGGTGTTCCGCCGGCTCGGCGCGCTGGAGGAGCGGCTCGGCGCCCGCCTGTTCGAGCGCGGGCGCGCCGGCTACGCCCTCACTCCCGCCGGCGAGGAGATGGTGCAGGTGGCCGAGCGCATGGCCGAGGACATCCTCGCCTTCGAGCGCCGGGTCTCGGGGCAGGATCTGGCGCCCGCGGGCGAGCTCCGCGTCACCACCAACGACTCCATGCTGATCCACCAGCTCACCGGCCTGTTCGTCGGCTTCCGCGCCGCCTATCCCGAGATCACGCTCGACGTGGTGGTGGGCAACGCCCCGCTGAACCTCTCCAAACGCGACGCGGACGTGGCGATCCGCGCCACCTCCAACCCGCCCGAGACGCTCGTCGGCCGCCGCATCGCGGACATCCGCTGGGCCATCTACGGCGCGCCGCCGCTGACGCCCGTGCGCACGCTGGAGGAGCTGGGCGACCTGCCGTGGATCGGGCCGGGCGACATGCTGGCCCCGCTGCAGCGCTGGCTGCGGGAGACGGTGGGCGAGCGCCGCGAGGTCTATCGCCTGTCCACCGTGCTCGGCATGGCGGAGGCGGTGGCGGCGGGCATCGGCGTCGGGCCGCTGCCGTGCTTCATCGGCTGCTCGACGCCGGGGCTGGTGCGGCTGTTCGATCCGCCGAACCAGTCGCCCGCGTCGCTCTGGCTGCTGACCCATCCGGACCTGCGGGCCAGCGCCCGGGTGCGGGCCTTCATGGACTACATGGGCCATGAGCTCGGCCGCCGCCGCGCCCTGTTCGAGGGCGCGCGCGAGCCGGCGTAAGGCGCCGCTCGGACCGCGCGACACTTCGCCGTGGCGCCAAAAAAATCCTCGCCGCAGCGCGCATAGACAGGCCGCGCCCGCTCGCCCACAGTCGCGTCCCTGGGGCTGAAAGGAGACGATTATGGATCGACGATCTCTCGTCCTCGGACTGCTCGGGGTCTGCGGGGCCGCCGCGCTGCCCGTGTTCGCGGCGCGCCCGGCCAGCGCCACGCCGCTTGGCGCGCGTCCGGCCGAGGCTTTTCCCGCCGCCGAGCCCGTGGAGCGTGCCGAGGGCGGCATGGCCCCCGACGGCTCCCCGACGGAGAACGCGCAGTACTATTACCGCCGCCGGTATCGCCGCCGCCGGCGCTACGGCCGCTATTACGGCTATCGCCGCCACGGCTATTACCGTCCCCGGCGCTATTACCGGCGGCGGCGCTGCCGCACCTATGTGACCTCGTGGGGCCAACTGGTGCGTCGCTGCTGGTGACGTCGGCGGCGTCGGGGGCTCGACGCGGCCCCTGAAATCAGGACCAATGCGGGCCGTCTTGAGGCCAGCCGAGGATCCGCCGATGACCACGCTTCCGACCGACCGCGCCGGCAGGATCGCCGAGGCCGTGCGCCTGCTGGGCGAAGCGCGCGACAGCGGGCGGCGTCTCGCGACGCCGCCCTTCGAGATCGCCGACGACGAGGAAGCGACGGCGATCCATTTCGCGGCGGTGGCGGCGGTTGGCCCCATCCGCGGCTGGAAGGTGGGCGCGGCCTCGCCCGAGGCGACGCCCGCCGCCGGCGCGCTCACCGCCGACACCCTGTTCGACGGCCCCGCGACGCTGCCGGCCTACGCGCTCGGCGCGGTCGAGGGCGAGATCGCGGTGCGCATCGGCCGCGACCTGCCGGCCCGCGACGAGCCCTATACGACCAACGAGGTGCTGGCGGCGGTGGCGAGCTGGCATCCGGCGATCGAGGTGCTGGAAAGCGCCTTCGACGGCTGGCGCGGCCAGCCCAAGCCCTGGAAAGTTGCGGATCGCCAGAGCCACGGCGCGCTGGTGCTGGGCGCCGCCAGCGCCGAAGCGCCGCGCACGCCGCTCGGCGCGCTGCCGGTGCGGCTGTCGGTGGACGGCGCGATCGCCTTCGACCACGAGGGCGGCAACACCGCGGGCGACCCGACCCGGCTGCTGGTCTGGCTCGCGAACCACCTGCGCGGAACCGAGCGCTTCCTGAAGGCCGGCGACGTGGTGACCACCGGCTCCGCCACGCCGTTCCTGCAGGCGAAGCCCGGCCAGCGGGTGCGGGTGGAGTTCGCCGAACTCGGCTCGGTGGAGGCGACCTTCGGGGCGTAAGCGGGAGCCGTGCACGACATCGGGGCGCACCGCTCCTCTTGTCCCGGCCTTGAGCCGGGACCCATTTCCGCCGACGGTTGGGGAGCAAGGCTCCACGCCCGCAGACAGTTCTGAGACGCGAGGCGTGTCTGGGTCCCGGCTCGAGGCCGGGACAAGAAAGCGGCGCATGCTTGGGCGTTGAGGCGCGCCTTCCCTTGTCCCGGCCTTGAGCCGGGACCCATTTCCGCCGACGATTTGAGAGCGAGGCTCCACGCCCGCAGACAGTTCTGAGACGCGAGGCGTGTCTGGGTCCCGGCTCAAGGCCGGGACAAGAAGATCCCCCCGTCAGCCGCCGTGGCGGAAGCAGGTGGTGAGGTGGTCGTCCACCATGCCGACCGCCTGCATGAAGGCGTAGACGATCACCGGGCCGCAGAAGGTGAAGCCGCGGCGCTTCAGGTCCTTGGAGATGGTCTCCGACAGCGGCGTCGAGGCCGGGACCTCGGCGATCGCGCTCCAGCGGTTCACGAGCGGCGCGCCGTCCATGAAGGTCCAGAGATAGTCGGAGAAGTCCTCGCCCCGGTCGCGCATGGCGAGATAGGCGCGGGCGGACTTCACCGCGCCCTCGATCTTGGCGCGGGAGCGCACGATGCCGGCGTCGCCCAGCAGGCGGGCCACGTCGTCCTCGCCGAACCGGGCGACGATCTCCGGATCGAAGCCCTGAAACGCCGCGCGGAAGGCGTCGCGCTTGCGCAGGATGGTGATCCAGGCGAGCCCGGCCTGAAACCCGTCCAGCACCAGCTTCTCGTAGAGCGCCCGCGGGTCGCGCTCGGGCACGCCCCATTCGTGGTCGTGATAGGCCACGTAGAGCGGGTCGGTCCCGCACCAGCGGCAGCGATGGCGGCCGTCGGCGTGGAGCCGCGCGCTGTCGCTCACGCCGCGCCTTCGCCGGGATAGGCGAAGCGGGCCCAGGCGGGCTTGTCCAGCGTGAGCATGGCGGACCCGGCGATCAGCGGCTGGCCGGCGGCCGCCGCCTCCGCCGCCCGGTCGAGGCGCAGCAGCGCGAGGCCGCGCCCCTCCACCGACGAGCCCATGCGGCCGATGGTCTTCTCGCCCGCGGTCACGGCCTCGCCGATCGAGGGGCGGCCGTCGAGCAGCACGGGCGTCACGCGGGTGCGCGCGGTGCCGCGATGCTCCATGCGGCTCACGATCTCCTGCCCCACGTAGCAGCCCTTCCGGAAGCTCACGCCGTTGAGCTGGTCCATGCAGGCTTCGTGCGGGAAGGTGTCGCCATAGACGAAGTCGAGCCCGCCGATGGGAACGCCGAGCGCCACGCGGTGCGCGCGCCAGGCGTCGAGGCTGTCGGGCAGGCCGCCGGGAAGGGGCGCGCCGGCGGGCAGGTAGGCCCGCTGGCCGAGAGCGGGCAGGCGCGGGTCCTGCACCGCGGCGCCCTCGAAGGCGGGCAGCAGACCGTCGCCCCACAGCGCCGCCACCTGGAAGGCGTCGCTTTCGTCCGCGATCTCCACCTTGGAGCGCAGCCTGTAGAGCGTCAGCCGCCGGGCGACGTCGGCCGCGAGCGGCTTCGGCAGGTCGAGCCGGAAGCCGTCGCCGGCGCGGGAGACGATCATGTCGGCGATGATCTTGCCCTGGGGCGTGAGCAGCGCGGCGTAGGCGGCCTGGCCGGGCGCGAGGCCGGACACGTCGTTGGTGAGCAGGTTGTCGAGGAAGGGGCCGGCCTCGTCGCCGCCGATCCGCAGCAGCCCGCGGCCTTCGAGAATTGCGGCGCGCATGCGAAAAGCTCCTTCCGCCAGTTGCCTTCGAGGTCGCGCGAAGGTAGGCCCCGGCGAGCCCCGTCTTCAAGCCGAACCTTCATCCGGGAGGCCGCGATGGCCGATGCCTTCGATCTCATCCTCAAGGGCGGCGTGGTGGCGAACCACGACGGCGAGCACCGCGCCGACATCGGCGTGCGCGGCGGCCGCATCGCCGAGATCGGCGATCTCGCCCGCGCCTCCGCAGGCGAGACGGTGGATTGCGCCGGCCTGCATCTGCTGCCGGGCGTGATCGACACCCAGGTGCATTTCCGCGAGCCGGGCGCGACCCACAAGGAAGACCTCGAGACCGGCTCCCGCGCCGCGGTGCTCGGCGGCGTCACCGCCGTGTTCGAGATGCCGAACACCAATCCGCTGACCGTGACGGCGGAGGCGCTGGCCGACAAGCTCGCCGCGGCCCGCGGCCGCATGCATTGCGACCACGCCTTCTTCGTGGGCGGCACGCACGAAAACGCCAAGGACGTGGCCGAGCTCGAACGCCTGCCGGGGGCGGCCGGCATCAAGATCTTCATGGGCTCGTCCACCGGTTCGCTGCTGGTGTCCGACGACGCGGGCGTCGGCGAAATCCTGAAGCGCACGCGCCGCCGCGTCTCGGTCCATTCCGAGGACGAGCCGCGCCTGTCCGAGCGCAAGGACCTGCGCGTGCCCGGCGACCCCGCGAGCCACCCGGTGTGGCGCGACCCGGAGGCGGCGCTGAAATGCACCCGCCGCCTGACCGCCATCGCCCGCGCCCACGGCGCCAAGGTGCATGTGCTGCACATCTCCACCGCCGAGGAGATGCGCTTCCTCGCCGACTTCAAGGACGTGGCGACGGTGGAGACCACGCCCCACCACCTGACGCTGGGCTCGGACGCCTATGAGCGGCTGGGGACGCGGGCGCAGATGAACCCGCCCGTGCGCGACGACGCCCACCGCGCCGGCATCTGGTGGGGCCTGCGGCAGGGGATCGTGGACGTGCTCGGCTCCGACCACGCCCCCCACACGCTTGAGGAGAAGGCCAAGGCCTACCCGGACAGCCCCTCCGGCATGACGGGGGTGCAGACCCTGGTTCCGATCATGCTCGACCATGTGGCGGCGGGCCGTCTCAGCCTCGCCCGCTTCGTGGACCTGACGAGCCACGGCCCGTCGCGCATCTTCGGCATCGCCCGCAAGGGCCGGCTCGCGGTCGGCTACGACGCCGACGTCACCGTGGTGGATCTCAAGCGTCGCCGGACGATCGCGAACGACTGGATCGGCTCCCGCAGCCAGTGGACGCCCTATGACGGCGTGTCGGTGCAGGGCTGGCCGGTGGGCACGATCGTGCGCGGCCGCCGGGTGATGTGGGAGGGCGAGATCACGGCGCCCGGAACCGGCGAGCCGGTGCGCTTCGTGGACGCCCTGCCGCGCGGATAAAACAGGCCGGGCGCTTGCCCCGGACGCCCGCGGCGCCATGTTGCATCGCGCCGCGGGAGCGTCCAAGACGTGAGCCTCGGCCGGGCCTACGCTCCCTGCTCCCGATTCGCTTCAGGAGGCGCCTTTCGTGATCGACGACGTCTCGCTGATCGCGACGGGCATCGCCATCGGCGTGGGCGTGAACGCGCCCGTCGGTCCGGTCAACGTGATGTGCATCCACCGGGCCGTGCGCAACGGGCCGGCCTCCGCCATGGCGGCGGGCGCGGGCGCCTTCTTGGCCGACGTGCTGTTCGCCGGCATCGCGGCCTTCGGCGTCACGGCCATCTCGAACTTCGTCGAAGGCCATCTCGCGGTCATCAAGGTGCTGGGCGGGGCGATCATGATCGCCTTCGGCGTCAAGCTGCTCTATGCGCCGCGCTCCAGCTCCGACGCGCCGGCCAACGACACGCGGCTGTCGCTGTTCAACGCCGCCTTCACCTCCTTCGCCCTGACGGCGACCAATCCCGCCGTGCTGCTCGGCTTCGCGGCCATCTTCGGCGGCCTGATCGGCATCGGCGACAAGCCCGGCGACTTCGAGACCGCGGCGCTGCTGACGCTCGGCGTGACCATCGGCAGCGCGGCGTGGTGGCTGATGCTCTCCATGGGCGCGAGCCGGCTGCGGGAGCGCATCGCCGAACGCTGGCTCGGCCGCGTCAACACCCTGTCCGGCGGGGCTGTGGCGCTGTTCGGCCTCGTGGTGCTGCTGAGCGTCGCGCTCGGATACTGAGCCGGCTGCGTCTTTTCTGGAACATGTCAAAAATTTGGTCCTGACGGGGCTGTGCCGCGGCGGCCGGGCGCTCTAGCTGCCCTCAGGTTCCCGCCGCGCCATCGAGGCCCGCCATCGCCCGTCACCGCCTCCCGCTCGCCGGCCTCGCTCTGGTCGCGCTCGGCCTCTCGTCCTGCGCCGGCGTCCAGTCGGCGCTCGATCCGGCCGGCCATGAGGCGCGGCAGGTGGCGACCCTGTTCTGGGTGATGACGATCGGCGCCGGCGTGGTCTGGTGCCTCGTGCTCGGCGTCGCGGTCTACGCCACGCGCCTCCGCCCGGAGCCCCACGGCGACGCGGTCGGCTGGCGGCTGATCCTGTGGGGCGGCGTGGTGTTCCCGACGGTGACGCTCACGGCGCTGCTGGTCTACGGCCTCGGCCTGATGCCGCAGCTGCGCGAGCCGGGCGAGGGTCTGCGGATCGACGTGTCCGGCGAGCAGTTCTGGTGGCGGATCACCTACCGCCCGGCGGAGGGCCCCTTGGTTGTCTCCGCCAACGAGATCCGCCTGCCGGTGGGCGAGCGGGTGGAGTTCGCGCTGACGAGCCCGGACGTGATCCACGCGTTCTGGATCCCGTCGCTCGGCGGCAAGGTCGACATGATCCCCGGCCGCGAGAACCGGCTGGTGCTGAAGGCGGAGACGGCCGGCGTCTATCGCGGGGCCTGCACCGAGTTCTGCGGCGCGAGCCACGCGCTGATGGCCTTCGACGTGGTGGCCATGGAGAAGGCCGAGTTCGCCGCCTGGCTCGCGGCGCAGTCCACGCCGCCGCCCGAGCCGGACGGCGAGGCGAAACGCGGCCGCGACCTGTTCCTGCGCCACGGCTGCGGCGCCTGCCACCGGGTGTCCGGCACGGAGGCGTCGGGCGAGATCGGCCCGGACCTGACCCGCTTCGGCGCCCGCGCAACGCTTGGCGCGGCGACGCTGCCCAACACGCCCGACGCCATCGCCCGCTTCGTGCGCGAGGTCGACGTCCTGAAACCCCGCGCCAAGATGCCGGCCTATCCCAAGCTTCCCGCCGACGAACTCTCCGCCATCGCGGTCTATCTCGGGAGCCTGAAGTGACGCGGGGCCGCGCCTCTCTGCGGGACGAGGGCAGGGGGAGTCTTGAGTCTCCCCGGCGCGCGGAAAGCGACGTCCGCGTCGCGCCTGAAGCTCGCCCCTCTCTTGTCCCGGCCTTGAGCCGGGACCCAGAACCGCTGAAGCGTCAGGATCAGGCGTTTGGCCGCCGTGGCGAATCTTGCGGAGAGGTCGGCGTGTCTGGGTCCCGGCTCAAGGCCGGGACAAGGGAAGGGGCGCCGGCCGTCCGGAGAGTTCAACGGATGAGCGGGGCGCGGAACCCGCTTCTATCCTCCTCTCCCGTGCGGAGAAGGGTATGGGGTGGGGGTGGTTCGGGTTTCAGTGCCATCGGCTCCACCGCCCGGGCCACCCCAGCGCTCCATCCTGCGCCACCCCCATCCCTTACCCTTCCCCGCACGGGGGAAGGGGGCGTCGGCGGCGCGATCGAGCGGGCGTCTGAGCGCCACGCCCGGCGTGGCGCCGTCGCCCGACACGCGCGTCTTTCGCAGCAAGGTGTTCTTCCATGACCGACGCCGCGCTGTCCTCGGCCCAGGACGATCCCGAGCTCCGCAAGGCGCAGGAGGAGCGGCTGACCCGGACGTGGGAGACCCCGCGCGGGCTCCGCTACTGGTCGGCGGTGAACAATTCCGAGGTCGGGCTCTGGTACACGGCGACCTCCTTCGCCTTCTTCCTGTTCGCCGGCGTGCTGGGGCTGATGATCCGCACCCAGCTCGCGGTTCCCGGCAACGATTTCCTGTCCGCCACCTTCTACAATCAGGTCTTCACGCTGCACGGCACGGCGATGATGTTCCTGTTCGCCGTGCCGATCTTCGAGGCGGTGGCGATCCTGATCCTGCCGGAGATGCTGGGCGCGCGGGACCTGCCGTTCCCGCGGCTGTCCTCCTTCGGCTACTGGTGCTTCCTGATCGGCGGCGTGTTCGTCTGCGGCTCGATCTTCTTCAACGCCGCGCCGGACGGCGGCTGGTTCATGTATCCGCCGCTCTCCACCGACCACAAGCAGACCGGCATCGGCGCCGACGTCTGGCTGCTCGGCCTGTCCTTCATCGAGGTGGCGTCGATCGCGGCGGCGGTCGAGCTGATCGTCGGCACGCTGAAGTGCCGGCCGCCCGGCATGCGCATCAACCTGATGCCGCTCTACTCCTGGTACGTGCTGGTGGTGGCGGCGATGATCCTGTTCGCCTTCCCGCCGCTGATCGCCGGCGACATCCTGTTCGAGATGGAGCGGATGTTCGACTGGCCGTTCTTCGATCCGAAGCGCGGCGGCGACCCGCTGCTGTGGCAGCACCTGTTCTGGATCTTCGGCCACCCGGAGGTCTACATCGTGTTCCTGCCGGCGATCGCGCTGCTCGCCATGATCGTGCCGACCTTCGCCCAGCGCCCGATCCTCGGCTACTCCTGGATCGTGCTGGCGGCGGTCGGCACCGGCTTCCTGTCGTTCGGCCTGTGGGTCCACCACATGTTCACGACCGGTTTGCCGTCGATCTCGCTCGCCTTCTTCTCGGCCGCCTCCGAGGCGGTGGCGATCCCGACCGGCGTGCAGATCTTCGTGTTTCTCGCCACGCTGCTCGCGGGCCGGGTGGTCTACTCCGTGCCCATGCTGTTCGCCATCGGCGCGCTCGGCATCTTCGTGTTCGGCGGGCTGACCGGCGTCATGGTGGCGCTCGCGCCGTTCGACTGGCAGGCCCACGACACCTATTTCGTGGTGGCGCATCTGCACTACACGCTGGTCGGCGGCATGTTCTTCCCGCTGATCGCGGGCGTCTACTACTTCTACCCCTTCGTGAAGGACCGAAAGCTGTCGGACCGCCTCGGAAAATGGGGCTTCTGGCTGATGTTCATCGGCTTCAACGTCACCTTCCTGCCGATGCACATCACGGGCCTGCGCGGCATGCCGCGGCGCGTGTTCACCTACGCCGAGGGGCTCGGCTTCGACGCGCTGAACATGGTCTCCACCGTCGGCGCCTTCATCTTCGCGGCCGGCGTGCTGGTGGTGACGTGGGACGTGCTGCGGCCGAAGGGCAAGGAGCCCTACGCCCCGCGCAACCCGTGGAACGCCGGCACGCTGGAGTGGCTGTCGGAGAACCCCGGCAAGGAATGGGGCGTGCGCACGGTGCCGATCATCAGCACCCGCTATCCGCTGTGGCAGCAGCCGAACTTCCTGCGCGACTATGACGAGGGCCGCTTCTACCTGCCGGACGCGCAGGAGGGAAAACGCGAGACGCTGATCACCTCGGTGCTGGACGCGCGGCCCGTGCAGTGCCTGCGGGTGCCGGGCAACTCCTTCATGCCCATGGGGGCTGCCGTGCTGACCGGCGGCGCCTTCATCGCCGCCACCTTCTACGCCTGGACGCTGACCATCCTGTTCTCCATCGCGGCGCTCGCTGCGATCGTGACCTGGCTGTGGCGGGGCACAGCGGTGATCCCGGAGAAGGCGGAGAAGGACGTCGGCCTCGGCCTCAGTCTGCCGCTCTATGTTTCGGGGCCGGCCTCGGTCGGGTGGTGGGCGATGTTCATCACCATGATCGGCGACATGTCCGCCTTCGCCAGCCTGATCTTCGGCTACTTCTTCTACTGGACCATCCACGCCTCCGGCTTCCCCGGCGGGCCGGGCGCGGGGCCGGGCCTCATGTGGCCGGGCCTCGCCATGGCGCTCGGCCTCGCGGCCTGGGGCGCGATGCTCGCCGCCCGGCGCGCCAACGCGGCGGACCGGCCGCTGTCGTTCCGCCTGCTGCTGCTGGTCGCGATCGGGCTCGCGGTCGCCTCCGGCGCGGCGCTGCTGTGGGGCCCGCACGCGAGCGGGCTCGACCCGAAGTCCCACGTCTATCCGGCGACGGTCTGGGTCATCGCCATCTGGACCGCGGTCCATCTCGGCGTGGGCGTGATCATGACGCTCTACTGCTTCGCCCGCTCGCTCGGCGGCCGCCTCACCGCGGCCTACGACATCGACATCCACAACGTGGTGCTGTTCTGGCACTTCGCCCTCATCACCCTCGGCGTCACCGTCGCGACGCTGTCGCTGTTCCCGCTGGCGGTGCGGTGATGGCCGCGCGCACGAACCGTGTTGGCTCCGAAGCGCACGCGACCGGCGCGCTCCGCGCCGCTTGTCCCGGCCTCGAGCCGGGACCCAGACACGCCGGCGTTTCAGGAGAAGGCGCGCGGCGGGGGCGGCGTTTGGCGTGGGGAGGTCGGCGGTTCTGGGTCCCGGCTCAAGGCCGGGACAAGGGAAGGGCGAGGCGCGCGGGCGTCTCCGCCGCCCAACTTCCAGGAGCGCGGCCATGATCGTGTCGGCGCGCGCGAACCTGATCACGCTTGTGGCGGCGCCGACGGCGTGGGCGGCGCATTTTCTGGTGTCCTATGTCGTCGCCGCGGCCTCCTGCGCCAAGGCCATGCCGGACGCGCGGGTGTTCACCGGGACGGCGTGGCCGGACCTGACGCCGGCGCGGATCGCCATCGGCGTGGCGACGCTGCTGGCGCTCGGCGTCATCGCGCTCAGCGCCCGGCAGGCCTGGGGCCACTGGGAGAACGGCGACGCCGAACCGCCCTACGACGACGCCACCCGCGACGACCGCCAGCAGTTCCTCGGCTTCGCCACCCTGCTGCTCTGCGGCCTCTCGGCGCTGGGCGTGATCTTCGTGGCGCTGCCGGCCGTGTTCATCGGGGACTGCCGGTGACGCCCGCCGCCGCCATGCGGCTCGGCTTCGGCCTCGCGGTGCTCGCCGCCGCCTGGGCGCCGGGGACGGAGGCCGCGCTCGGCGGCGGCTTCGCCGCCCACATGACGCGGCACATGGCGCTGCTGGCGGTGGCCTCGGCGCTGATCGCGCTCGGCCTCGCGGGCTCGAGGTTCGATCCCACCGCGCGGGCGCCGCTGCTGTTCGCGGCCGTGCCGGCTTCGCTGTTCGAGCTGCTGGCGGTCTGGGGCTGGCACGCGCCCGGCGCCCATGATCTCGCCCGGGCGAGCGGGCTCGCCTTCGCGGCCGAACAGGCGACGTTCCTGCTCGCGGGCCTCTGGCTCTGGCTCGCCTGTTTCGGACGGGCGGGGGCGGTCGATCTCGCCCGCGCCGGGCAGGGCGTGCTCGCGATGCTGCTCACCTCCATTCACATGACCTTGTTCGGCGTGCTGCTTGCGACCACCACCCGGCCGCTCTACGACCCGGCGCTGTGCGGCGGCGCGTCGTTGCTTACGGGCCAGCATCTCGGCGGGGTGATCATGCTGCTGGTCGGCGGCGGGGTCTATTTCGCGGCGGGGCTCACGCTCGCGGCCCGCCTGCTGAAGGACGACGTTCTGGTCTCGGGAGACGACGCGCGATGAAGGGCTGGCGGATCGACGTCCTCGTCACGCCGCTCCGGGCGGCGCTGGCGGTCCTCGCGGTCACGGCCGGTGGGCTGGCCTTCGCGTGGTCCGGCCTGTTCAACGTGGCGGCCACCACCCCGCACTGGCCGATCACCGACTGGTTCCTGCACTATGTCATGATCAACTCGGTCAAGACGCGCACCCTCGCGATCGAGGCGCCGGACACGCTGGACTCGCCCGCCATGATCGCCCGCGGCGCCGGACATTACGCCTCCGGCTGCGCCAGCTGCCACGGCGCGCCGGGCCGGCCGCGCTCGCCGATCGTGCACGCGATGTCGCCGGTCGCGCCCGATCTTGAGAAGACGGTCCCCACTTGGGAGCCGAAGCACCTGTTCTGGATCGTCAAGAACGGCGTGAAGTTTACCGGCATGCCGGCCTGGGTGTCGGGGAGCGAGCGCGAGGACGAGGTCTGGGCGGTGGTCGCCTTCCTGCGCAAGCTGCCGGGCATGTCGGAGCAGGACTACGCCCGGCTCGCCATGGGCGCGGAGACCGACGGCGCGGTGGGCGGGCTGGTCGCCATCGCCCACGGGCCGCAGGGGCCGCAGCCGCGCCCGGACGTGCTGGCCGACTGCGCCCGCTGCCACGGCCGCGACGGCATGGGCCGCGACGGCGACGCCTTCCCTGTCATCGCGGGACAGAGCGAGGACTACCTTTACGACGCGCTGTCGGCCTACGCGGTCGGCACGCGCCACAGCGGCGTCATGCAGACGGCGGCGGCGCGCATCCCCTACGCCGAGATCGCCGCGCTCGCCGAACATTACGCCGCCCAGCCGCGCCGTCCGGTGACGCCTGCGGCCACGCCGGACCCGACGCTGGTGGCGCGCGGCGAGCGGATCGCCCGCGAGGGCGTGCGCGACACCGGCACGCCCGCCTGCGTCTCCTGCCACGGCCCGTCGCCCACCGCGCGCAATCCGGCCTATCCGAAGCTCGCGGGCCAGCATGCGAGCTATCTCGAGCAGCAGCTTCTGCTGTGGGAGAAGGAGGACGACAGCCGCGGCGGCGGTCCGTTCCGCGAGGTCATGCGCAAGATCGCCTTCCACATGGAGAAGGACGACATCCGCGCCGTCGCCGCCTATTACGCCGCGCTGCCGCCCGGCGAGTGACGCCGGGGACGTCGCGCCGTCACGGGCGGCGGTAGGACGCGGCGCGGATGTCGAGCTGCGCCCCCTTCGGATCGCGCTCGAACACCACGCCGGCCTCGCGCGAGGACATGCGCGCCACGTAGTCGAGCGTGACCTCGGTCTCCTCCACCACCGCGCCGCCCTCCTTGAGCCGCGCCGCGACGGTGACTTCGGCGGCGGCGCTGGGGCCGCGGTTCTCCAGCACGAAGCGCGCCACATGGCCGCCCGGCGTGGCGGTCACGTCGCGCAGGGTCGCCACCAGCACGGGCGGGCCGTCCTCATAAGTCAGCGCCTCATAGGCGAGCACGCCCAGCACCCCGCAGGCGAGCGCGGCGCCGAGCGCCGCCACGGCCCATTCCAGCCGCGCCACCGGCCGGGGCGCCGGACCGTCGTCCGGGTCCGTCATACGATCAACCTCGCGAAGGCCGCGCCGATCGCGGCGGGAAAGCCGAGCACCACCAGCAGCCGCACCGCCGCCACGAAGCCGAGATCGTCGAAGCGGCCGAAGGCCCACATCAGCCCGGCGCAGACGAGGAGCGCCACCGCGTAGCCCGCGAGCGTGTAGCGCAGGAACACGCTCCAGCCGGGGGCGCCGGCGGGATCGGCGGTCTCCTGGCCCGAGAACCGCAGCATGTAGACCACCAGATGCAGGGCCATGATCGAGACCAGCGCCAGCAGCAGCATGTGGACCGGCGACATCTCGGCCGCGATCAGGTCCACCTCTTCGGTCGGGGCGACGCTGAACGACAGGAACAGCGCGCCGGTGGCCATGAACACCAGCTCGCCCCAGTAGCCCGCGGCGCGGGCGTGGCGGTCGTCCGCCTCGTCCGGCTGGCCGAACTGCCCCTGCGCCACCGCGGCCCCGATGCTGGCCGGCACCGCCTCGATCACCACCGCGCCCATGATCTCGTCGAAGGACATGCGCGGCTCGATCAGCCCGAACAGCGCGAGGATCACGGCGGACGTGACCATGCCCACGGCGAAGGCCACCAGCCCGTCCCGCACGTCGTCGAGCCAGCCGTCGGTCTCCTCGAAGCCGATGAAATGGGACAGCGCCACCAGCAGCGGCAGCAGCGCCGCGACCAGCGCGAACAGCCGCACCCGGTCCATGCCGGCGCCGAGCGACCACATCTCCATGGTCATCAGCACGGGCAGCGAGAACACCACCGCGCCGCCGGCCGCCCGGCCGAGCCCCAGCAGGAACCGGCCTTCGATCTCGCGCGCGGACATGGTCGTGGAGGATGTGGGCAAGCTGTCAAAATCCCGGCGTCCGGAGAGACCGGACGCCGGGAGAGATAGGGCGGGCGAGGCCGCCGGCAGGGTCGCGGCCGCGCGCCGCCGACGATGGTCTAAAGCAGCGTGTCGAGCGTGATCGGCAGGCTCCGCACCCGCCGGCCGGTGGCGTGGAACACGGCGTTGGCGATCGCGGCCGGCACGCCCACGATGCCGATCTCGCCGAGCCCCTTCACGCCGAGCGGATTGGCGCGGTCGTCCTCGTCCACGAAGATGACGTCGATCTCGGGCGAGTCCGCATGGGTCGGGATGTGATATTCGCCGAGATCGGCGTTCATGATCCGGCCGAGCGTCGTGTCCCACACCGTCTCCTCGTGCAGCGCCATGCCGAGGCCCATCACCGCGCCGCCGAGGATCTGGCTGCGGGCGGTGGTCGGGTTGAGGATGCGGCCGGCGGCGATGGCGCTTACCAGCCGCGTCACCCGCACGACGCCGAGCTCCTCGTCCACCCGCACCTCCGCGAACACGGCGGAATGGGTGTAGGCGGCGTAGGTCTCGGTGAAGTCCTCGTCGGGCGCGAACTCCGCCTCCGCCGCGATCCGCCCGTCGCCGGACGCCCGCGCCAGATCAGCGTAGGACACGGAGACGTCCGGATCGGAGATGAGCGACAGGCCCCGCTCGGTGAAGCGCACATGGGCGAGGCCGGCGTTTCCGAAGGCGGCGTCCAGGGACCGGGCCTGGCCCAGCAGCTTCTCCTTCAGCGCCGCGCAGGCGGCCTGCACGGCGCTGCCGGCCGAGGCCGCGCCCCAGGAGCCGCCCTCCACCGGCGCCATGGGAAGGGTGGTGTCGCCGAGCTTGGTGGTGACCCTGTCGATCGGGAGGCCAAGCGCCTCGGCGCCGATCTGGGCGAGGATGGTGTAGGTGCCGGTGCCGATGTCGGCGGTGCCGCAGGCCACCTCCAGCCGCCCCTCCGCGTCGAGCGTCGCGCTCGCGGAATGGGGCTGCATCATCGCCTCCCAGCACCCGGTCGCCATGCCGAGGCCCACGAGCTCGCGCCCGTCGCGCATGGAGCGCGGTTCGGGATCGCGCCGCGACCAGCCGAAGCGCTCGGCGCCCTGCCGGTAGCACGCCTTCAGCTCCTTGGACGAGAACGGCTTGTCGTCGTTGGCGTCGTGGTCGGCGTAATTTCTGAGCCGAAGCTCCAGCGGGTCGAGCTTCAGGGCTGCGGCGAGCTCGTCCATGGCGGCTTCGAGCGCGTAGAGCCCGAGCGCGGCGCCCGGCGCCCGCATGTCCGAGGGCGTGGAGGTGTCGATCTGCGCCAGCCGGTAGCTCAGCGTCACGTTCGGGCAGGCGTAGAGCAGGCCCGACCAGTTTACGACCGGCTCCTGATAATCCTCATAACGCGAGGTGGCCTGCACCGCGTCGTGCCGGATCGAGGTCAGGCGTCCGTCTTCGGTCGCCGAGAGCGCCACCGTCTGCAGCGTGTCCGGGCGCCAGCCCATGGTGTACATCTGCTGGCGCGTCAGCACGAGCCGCACGGAGCGCTTCAGCGTCAGCGCGGCGAGCGTCGCCAGCAGCAGGTCGTATTGCGGCCGGAGCGCCATGCCGAACGAGCCGCCCACGAAGGGCGAGATCACCCGCACCTTTTCCGGGTCCAGCTTGAACACGGCGCAGAGATACTTCTTCGGGTTGTTCACCCCTTGGGTCTTGGTGTGGATGGTGAGGCGGCCGTCCCCCTCCCACGTCACCGTGGTGGCCATGGTCTCCATGGGATTGTGGTGCTCGGCGGCGACCCGGTACGCCTGCTCCAGCCGCACGGGCGCGGCGGCGAAGGCGGCGGCCGCGTCGCCCCGGGGCGGGGGCGGCGGCGGAATGCCCGGCCGCTCCTCCGGCGGCGCATAGGCCGCGTCCTTCACAGCGAGCACGTCCACCTCGGGCGTCTCCGCGTCGTACTCCGCCGAAACGAGCGCCGCGGCGTCGCGGGCGTGCTCGTGGGTGTCGGCGATCACCAGCGCGATCGGCTGGCCGCTGTAGACGATGCGGTCGTCGCAGAACGGCCGGAACGGGCTGCCGGGCACCGCCACCATGTCTTCGAGATAGGGCGTGTCGCCGTCCGGCAGGTCCGGGTCGCGCTCGTGGCTGATGACGTCGATCACGCCGGGCGCGGCCCGCGCCGCCGTGAGATGGAGCGCGCGGATGCGGCCCCGGGCGATGGCGCTGGAGGCGACGGCGGCGTAGGCCATGCCCTCGGTCGCGAACTCCGCGGCGTAACGGGCGCGGCCGGTGACTTTCAGCGGCCCGTCCACGCGGGGCTGGGGGCGGCCCACATAGGTCAGAACATCGGACATCCGGGCGCTCCTCAGTTGACGGTCTTGCGCGAGGCGACCTGCGGCGCGCCGTCGGCGGGCTGGGTCAGCGCGCGGACGACGGCGCGGCGGGCGAGCTCGATCTTGAAGTCGTTGCCGCCGAGCCCGACCGCGCCCTGCAACAGGCGCTCGGCCGCCGCCTCGAACGCGTCGCGGGTGGGGCTCGCGCCCTCGATCAGCGTCTCCGCGTCCGGCACGCGCCAGGGCTTGTGCGCGACGCCGCCGAGCGCCAGCCGGGCCGCGACGATGCGGCCGTCGTCGATCTCCAGCGCGGCGGCGACGGAGACCAGCGCGAAGGCGTAGGACAGCCGGTCGCGCAGCTTGAGATAGCTGTGGTGGCGGCCGAAGCGCGGCGCGGGCAGCTCGACGGCGGTGATGATCTCGCCGAGGCCGAGCGTCACGTCCCGTTCCGGCGCGTCGCCCGTCAGGCGGTGGAGATCGGCGAAGGGCAGGGCGCGCGGCCCGTCCGGGCCCTCCACATGCACGGTCGCCTCCAGAGCCGCGAGCGCCACGCACAGGTCGGACGGATGGGTCGCGACGCAGGCTTCGCTCGTGCCGAGAATCGCGGCGTGGCGGTTCACGCCCGCCCGCGCCGGACAGCCGGAGCCGGGCTCGCGCTTGTTGCAGGGCGTGGCCACGTCATAAAAATACGGGCAGCGGGTGCGCTGGAGCAGGTTGCCGCCGGTGGTGGCGGCGTTGCGCAGCTGGGCGGAGGCGCCTGCGAGCAGCGCGCCTGCGAGCAGCGGATGGTCCCGCGCGATGTCCGGGTGATAGGCGAGGTCGGAGTTCGGCGTCAGCGCGCCGATCCGCACGCCCCCTCCGTCCGTCCGCGTGACGCCGTTGAGCGGCAGCCGCGTGATGTCCACCAGCCGGACCGGCGTCTCCACCTGCTTCTTCATCAGGTCGACCAGATTGGTGCCGCCGGCGATGATCCGCGCCTGCGGGTCGGCGGCGATGGCGGCGATCGCGTCCTGAAGCGTGTCGGCGCGCAGATAGTCGAAGGGCGTCATTCCGCGGCCTCCCGGGTGGCGGCGCTCCGGCCCATCACGTCCTCGATGGCGGCGACGATGTTGGAGTAGGCGCCGCAGCGGCAGAGGTTGCCGCTCATCAGCTCGCGGATCTCCTCCGCGTCATGGGCGTGGCCTTCCGCCATAAGGCCGACCGCGGAGCAGATCTGCCCCGGCGTGCAGTAGCCGCACTGGAACGCGTCATGGGCCACGAAGGCGGCCTGCAGCGGGTGCAGGTCGTCCGGCGCGCCGAGGCCCTCGATGGTGGTGACCGCGCAGCCGTCGCGCATCACCGCGAGCTGCAGGCAGGCGTTCACCCGCCGGCCGTCCACGAGCACCGTGCAGGCGCCGCACTGGCCGTGGTCGCAGCCCTTCTTGGTTCCGGTGAGGCCGAGCCGTTCGCGGAGCAGGTCGAGCAGCGTGACCGAGGGCTCGATCTCCAGCCGGTGGGTCTCGCCGTTGACATCGAGCGCGACGCGCACGGGCGCCGCGACGGGGCGGCGGTCGTCATGATCCAAGGGACATCTCCCAGAGTTGGCCGCACGCCTCCCGCGAGGCGGCGTCTTCCTGGATCAAGAACAATTCAAAGCTTGTGTCGTTCCGCTCACGCCTCACGCGGTGTTTCGCGGCCATGCTCGCCTGCGCGCTCGATTTTCCCGCGGCCTGCGTGTATGAGCAGGCCGCAATGGCAGAGATCGTCAATCTGCGTCGGGCGCGCAAACAGCGGGATCGGGACCGCAAGGAGGCCGAGGCCTCCGCGAACCGGATTCGTTTCGGCCGGCGCAAGGACGAGACGGCCGTCGAGGAGGCGCGCCGCGCGCTCGAGGATCGACGGCTCGAGGGGCACCGTCGCGACGACGACGGCGACAAGCGCGAATGACGGGGGCGTCGGAAAGCGTGACAGAACGGCGGAGCATGGAGGCCGATCTCGGCCTTGGAGAGCAGCGGGCGGACGCCATCGTGCTGGCGGCGGACGGCGACGGCGTCATCATCGGCGACGGGGTCAGCCCCGACATCGTCAAACGCTCGATCGTGGTCGCCGGGCACAAGACCAGCGTCAGCCTCGAGGACGCGTTCTGGCTCGCGCTGAAGGACATCGCCCGCGAGCGCGGCCAGTCGCTGCGCAGCCTGGTGGCGGAGATCGACGCCGGCCGCAAGGGCGGCAACCTGTCCTCCGCCGTGCGGCTGCACGTGCTGGACCACTACCGCCGCCGCGCCGGGGCCATCGGGGCCGTGCGCGGCTGATCGCCGCCAGCGCCGGACGGCCGGCGGCGATCACGCCTCACAAACGAACAGGGCTGACGGCGCGCCGCGTCATCGCGGCGGAGGCGCGCTGTCCAGCGGGCTGAGGTCGAGACGCGGCGGCAGATCGGGGGCCGCC
>NZ_JBHTMX010000037.1:0-21785 GCF_042679725.1 Methylopila musalis | reverse complement strand
GGACAGCAGCACGGCCGCCGCGGCGCGGGCCGCGACGGCGATCAGCGGAATCGGGCGCCGGCCGGTCACCGCTTCGGCAGCAGCGTCAGGCCGGGCGCGGGCTTGTCGAGCGCGGCGCCCGGCTGGCCTCCTTGCGGGATCTCGATCCAGCGCTCGGCCGCCCCGCCGGGGCACTCCTGCACTACGGGGAAGTAGAGCGTCCCGCCCACGGGCAGGTCGGGCGCGAGGAAGCCGGACAGCACGAACTCGTCGTAGAACGCGTCCGGCAGCTCGCCGCCGCTCCAGATCACCTCGACCACGCCCTCGGACAGCTTGGCGCCGTGGTAGAAATCGTAGGTCTTGGCGTAAGGCCCCTTCACCGTCTGCAGCGTCCAGCCGGGCTTCGGCATCGGCTTCACGGCGATCACGCCCTCGGGGATTTTCACCCGCAGCGTGGTGGTCGGCGCGCCCTTGCAGCCGTGGGGCGTCTTGAACACGGCCTTGTAGCCCGCGCCGACCGGGGCCTCGCGGGTCTCCAGCGACACATGGGCCTGAGCGGTCGCGGCCTGCGCCAGCACGAAAGCGGCGACGGCGGCGGGGATGAGGGCGCGGGTCCTGCGCGTCTCCGGTCGGCGGTCAGTGCGCATGGCCGTCCTTCGCCTCCGGCGTTGCGGGGGCCGTGGCCGCGCCGCCGGGCGCCGCCGCGCCGATCGCCTCCACGGAGAACTCTACGTCCACGGGGCCCGCCTTCTCGAAGGTGAGGCGGCCGGCGAAGCGCTCGCCCTTTTCGAGCGGGCGCTTCAGATCGAAGAACATGATGTGGAAGCCGCCGGGCTTGAACGCCACCTCGCCATGGGCCGGCGCGGGCACGCCCTCCGGCAGGGGGCGCATGGTCATCGTGCCGTTGGCGGTGGACATCTCGTGGATCTCCGTGCGCGCGGCGATGTCGGAGGACACCGACAGCAGCCGGTCGGCCTCGGCCCCGCCGTTGCGGAGCGTGAGATAGCCGCCGGCGACCCTGGCGCCCTTGGGCGTGGCGCGGGACCACGGGTGGTCGATCGTGATCGCGCCGGCCTTGTAGTCGTGGGCGGCGATCGGGTTTCCGCCCGCGACGAGCGCGGCGACGGCGAGGGCCAAAGCGGGGAACGTCCGTTTCATGATGGTCGGCCTTGCTGAAAGCGATGAGGGGGCGGCGAGGGGGGCGCTCACCAGCGGTACTTCACGCCGGCGTAGACCGCGCGTCCGGTTCCGGGCTCGTAGAGGCGCGAGTCGCGGTCCGCGACATTCGCGATGCTGGCGCTGGAGATGTATTTCTCGTTGGTCAGGTTGCGGCCCTCCACATAGGCGGAGAACGCGCCGCCGGCGTCGTAGCCCACCTTCGCGCCCAGCAGCGCGTAGGCCTTGGTCTTCTGAGTGTTGGCGTTGTCGACGTAATAGGCTTCCGGCGCCCATTCCACGTTCGGGCCGGCGTACACGCCGGATGGATGCTTGTAGAGCAGCTCCGCGCGCACGTAATGGCGCGGCGCGCCGGGCAGCTCGTTGCCTTTTATCCCGACTCTCCGCTCGGTCGGGAGGCCACGGTCCAGAGTGACGCGGTCGTCGCCGTCGAAGTAGAAGTCGTTGAACGTGTAGCTGAGGTTCAGCCAGAGCGTGTCGACCTCCGCGGCGCCTTCACGGTCGCCCTTCGTGATGAGGCCGCCGTCGCCGCCGTTGACGAACAGCCCCTTGAGCACCGCCGCGCCGAAGCCGATCTCGACGCCCTGATGAACGGTTTTGTCCAGATTGAACACGGTGCAGCTTCCTTCCGCGCCGAGGTCGCGGCACTGCAGCTCGTCGTCGATCTCCATGCGGTAGACCGCGACGTCCCAGTTCAGGTTCTCCGAGCGGCCGCGCGCGCCGATCTCGTAGGTCCAGGCTTTCTGCGGCTTGGCGAGTTCGGCGTTGGCGACCAGGAAGCTGTTCTCGCCGAAGCTCGGGACCTCGACCGAGCGGGAGACGTTGGCGAAGGCGGTCGCGCCGGGCGCGAAATCCCACAGCAGGCCGACCTTCGGGCTGAACTCGGAGAACGACTTGTCGCCGGACTGGTCGCCGTTCGACAGGAAGCGGTCGTCGCGGTCGCGGGTGGCGTAGAGATGCTGGATCGCGGTGACGAGGCCGACCGTCGGCAGGACGTAGTGGGTGTTCTCCACATAGCTCGACAGGTTGGTGGAGCGGTCGAGGCTGCTGGAGGTCGGAGCGCCGCGGCCGCCGGACACGTTGACGAACTGGCGGTTGTCGATCTCGCCCGCATGCAGGTTCACGCCCGCGACCAGCCGGTTGGCGTGGCCTCCGATCTCGCGCTCGTCGGTCACGCGGGCGAAGCCGCCATAGTCCCGGTAGCGGTAGTCCAAGTACTGGAAGATCGGGTGGACGAGATGCTTGTAGCTGTAGAACAGCCCGATGTCCGCCGAGGTCGTGTCGCCGATGCGCAGGGTGGTCTTGTTGGCGAGGCGCAGGCTGTCCACGTTGCGCTGATAGTCGCCGTCCACATTGCTCTGGGCGGCCGTCTTGGGCGATCCCAGCGCCTCCTTCCGCTTCACGCTGCCGGGGATGCGCTGGTCGATGTCGTTGGCGCCGAGATAGAACCGCGTCTCCACGTTCTCCGACAGCCGGTAGCCGATGTTGGCGCTCACGCGGGCGGCGTCGCCGCTGCTGTGGTCGCGAAACCCGTCCGCGCGCTGCCACGCGCCGGTGATGAAATAGTCCGCGTTCCCATGGACGCCGCCGGAGCTCGCCTGCGTGCGCACGTGCCCGAAGGAGCCCACGTCGATCCCGACCTGCGCCACGCTCGCCTGCGGATCGCGCCCGGTGGCGGTGACGAAGTTGATCGCCCCGCCGATGGCGTTGGCGCCGAAGCGGAGCGCGTTCGCGCCCTTGTAGACCTCCACCAGCCGGTAGGCGGACGGGTCGATCTCCTGGAAGTCGCCGTAGCCGTCGGCGGTGTTGATCGGAACGCCGTCCAGGTAGAGCTGCACGCCGCGCAGGTGGAAGTTGCGCGACAGGCCGGAGCCCCGGATCGAAAGACGGGTGTCGTCGCCCCATTTGGGCTGGGCGAACACGCCCGGCGTGTAGTCGAGCGCGTCCTTCACGGTGAGGGCGGGCGTGGAGCGCTTGTAGCCCTCGGCGTCGATCACGGAGACTGCGCCGGGCGTGCGTTCGAGCTCCCGCCGGGTGGCGTCGAGGCCGGGCGCGGTGAGGCTGCCGGAGCGGGCGCCTTCCACATTGAGTTCGGGCAGGGGGATTTCGGGCTCGCCGGACTGGGCGTGGGCGAGGGCGGGCGCGCAGGAGAGCGCGACGCCGGCCAGAAGCAGGGTGCGAAGCATGGAGGAGACAACCCCGGAGGGGCGCGACGCCGCCCGGGGCGTGACAGCCGGCGCGCGTCGCGAAGCGGAACAGGACAGGGCGAAGAGAAGGGTCGCGGCCGCCTCATGCGGCCGCGGCGTCACGCCGTGGCCGGCGGTCCCCTCGGGCTTCGGACCCGTTCCCGATCGCGCCGCGCGGCGCCGTCCGCGACGGTCGTGGGCGAGGTCGCCCTGAGGTCGGACGGATAGCGCAGCGCCGTGTCCGGCGCGGTCGGCGCCGGCGTGAAATGGGCGGCGCCGACGCAGCCGATCCCGCAGCAGGCGAGGCGGGCGCCGTCGGTCGGGGCATGATGCTCGCCGGCGGCGGCGCCATGGTCCGCGACGGCGCAGAGCACCGAGAACGGATCGAGCGGCTGGTGCGAGACATGGAACGGCGCGACGCTTGCGAGCGCTGCCTGCGCGACCAGCAGATAGGCGAGCGCGACGACGCTGAAGCGTCGCAGCCACCCGAACCTGCGTCTGCGCGGACCGATCCCCATGGATCCGGCTTTACCATGGCGCGGGCGCGGCGCCTATGAGGCGAAGCGGGGCGGGCGCGCCCGTCAGCCGTTGTCGCGGAAGCTCGGATAGAGCGTCATGCCGCCGTCCACGTAGAGCGTGGTTCCGACCACGTAGTCGGAGAGGTCCGAGGCGAGCCATGTGACGGCGTTGGCCACGTCCTCCACGTCGCCGATGCGGCCATAGGGGATCAGCTTCAGCAGCCGGTCGGCGTTCGGCCCTTGCGTCTCCTCGGCGTTGATCGGCGTCGCGATCGCGCCGGGCGAAACCGCGTTCACCCGCACGCCCTCGCCGGCGGTCTCCTGCGCCAGCGTCTTCATCAGCATGGCGACCCCGCCCTTGGAGGCGGCGTAGTTCACATGGCCGGCCCACGGGATGACGTCGTGGACGGAGCTGACGCACACGATCTTGCCGAGCGCCCGCGACACGTCCCGCCGCCCTTGCGCGCGAAAGCGCCTCAGCGCCGCCTGCGCGCACAGGAACTGGCCGGTGAGATTGACGTCGATCACCCGGCGCCAGTCGTCGAGCGCCATCTCCGCCGCGGGAGCGTCTCGCTGCAGGCCGGCGTTCGCCACCAGAATGTCGACCGCGCCCCAGCGCTCCACCGTCTCCGCGAACAGGCGCTCCACGTCGCCGGGGTCGGAAATGTCCGCCTTGCAGGCGAAGGCGTGTCCGCCCTCTGCCAGAATCTGGTCGACCAAGGCTCTGGCGGCGTCGGCGTCGGAGTGGTAATTCACGGCCACGCGAGCGTTCGCGCGAGCGAGCGACAGAGCCGCGGCGCGTCCGATCCCCGAGCTTGCTCCGGTGACGATCGCGATCTGACCGTGAAGGCGAATCTGCATAAGGTCTCCGGAAGGCGGGAACGGCGCGTGTCGTTGTCGTGAAACGTTAGGGACGTATGGACGTTCCACCCTGTGGACCATGGGAATCGAAACGCGGCGGCGGCCGTCACGCGCGCCGGGGACGCTCCGAACGGAGGCCGCGCCGCGTGAAGCTTGAGGGGTGTCGAATACGGGAATGGCCAAGAGCTCGAAGAACAAGAAAATCGAGCCCGACCAATTCGGGGTCCTGCCGTTTCGCGTGTCCGACGAAGGCGTCGAGGTGCTCATGATCACCTCGCGGCGCTCCAGGCGCTGGATCATCCCCAAGGGCTGGCCGATGAAGGGCCGCACCCCCCTCGGCGCCGCCGCGCGCGAGGGCTTCGAGGAGGCCGGCGTCTATGGCGACGGCCTGAAGCCGTCGCTCGGCGTGTTCAAATATGTGAAGCGCGTGAACTTCGGCCGCACCACCGCGCTGCGCATCGAGGTGTTTCCGCTCGCCGTCACCGAGGTGCTCGACGCCTGGCCGGAGCAGGCCGAGCGCGAGCGGCGCTGGATGAGCGTGGCCGAGGCCGCCGACGCGGTGCCGGAGGACGACCTCAAGGCCATCATCCGCGCGCTGCCGGAGCGCATAAAGGCCGAGGCCGCGAAAGAGACCGCCGAGGCGGACGCGCATTAAACATACGGCGAGATGCCGGCCGCGCCGGCCCAGCCGCCGGTCGTGGCCGTCGCGCTCCTGCTCTATGCTGGCCGCCCTTCGAGATCAGGAGCGCCCGTGTCGGAAAACCGAATCATCCCGGTCGTCCTGTGCGGCGGTTCCGGCTCGCGCCTCTGGCCCGCCTCGCGCGAGAGCTATCCGAAGCAGTTCCTAGCGCTCGCGGGCGACCGCACCCTGCTGCAGGACACCGTCCTGCGGGTGACGGACCCGGCCCGGTTCGGCCGGCCGATCATCGTCGCCAACGCCGAGCACCGCTTCATCGTGGCCGAGCAGATGGCCCAGATCGGCGTTCAGGCCACGATCGCGCTGGAGCCGGCCCGCAAGGACTCCGCCGCCGCGATCGGCGCCGCCGCGCGCCTCGCCGAGCTGCAGGGCCATGACGCCACCATCCTCGTGCTCGCCTCCGACCATGTGATCCTCGACACCGAGGCGTTTCTGGAGGCGGTCGGGACCGGCGCGCCGGCGGCGCAGGCCGGGCGCATCGTCACCTTCGGCGCGCCGCCGACCGAGCCCACCTCCCGCTACGGCTACATCCGGCCGGTCGCGGCGCTGGACGCGGCGCCCGGCGTCCGCGCCGTTGCGGCCTTCGAGGAGAAGCCGGACAGGGCCCGCGCCGAGGCGCTGATCGACGAGGGCTGCCTCTGGAACTCGGGCAACTTCCTGTGCCTCGCCCGCACGCTGCTGAGCGAGCTCGACCGCCACGCGCCCGCGATCGCGGGGCCGGCGCGGGTGGCCGCCGACAAGGCGGCGCAGGATCTCGACTTCCTGCGGCTCGACGCCGCGGCCTTCGGGCTCGCCGACGCGAAGTCGATCGATTTCGCGGTGATGGAGCGCACCGCGTTCGCCGCCGGCACGCCGGCCGCCTTCGGCTGGTCGGACGTGGGCGGCTGGGCCGCGCTGTGGGAGATCGCGCCGCACGACCGCGCCGGCAACGCGCTGGTCGGCCCCACCGCCGCGATCGACAGCGTCAACTGCTACGTGCGCTCGGAAAAGCCCATGACCGCGGTGGTCGGCATGACCGACGCGGTGGTGGTCGCGACCCAGGACGCGGTGGTGGTCACCACCCGCGACCGGGCCGACGGCATCAAGACGCTGGTGGCCGAACTCACCCGCCGGGGCGAGCCCACGGCGCTGCGCAGCGTGCTGTCCCACCGGCCTTGGGGCTCCTACCAGATCATCGACGACGGCCCGCGCTTTCAGGTGAAACGCATCACCGTCAAGCCCAAGCGGCGGCTCTCGCTCCAGCGCCACATCCACCGCGCCGAACACTGGATCGTGGTCCGGGGCGCAGCGCAGGTGACGCTCGACGGCGTGGACCGGATGCTGCACGAGAACGAGTCGGTCTACGTGCCGATCGGCGTGTCCCATCGGCTCTCCAATCCGGGCGTGATCCCGCTGGAGATCATCGAGGTCCAGACCGGCAGCTATCTCGGCGAGGACGACATCATCCGCCTCGAGGACGACTATCGCCGCTGACGGCGCTCACGCGCCCTCGAGCCGCGGCGCCCAGTCCTCCACCCGCCCGGAGGCGAGACGACGCTCGGCGTGGCGGCGCCAGCCGTCCGGCAGGCCGGGCAGGGCCGCCATGGCGGCGAGCTCGTCCCGGTCCAGCGTCTCCACATAGAGGATGCGCCACAGCCGGCGGAGCGGCCAGTCGGGCGTCGGGCGCTCCAGCAACGTGAGCGCGTCGCCGGGGGCGACCACGCCCGGCTCCCGCACCCGGTAGTACCAGCCGGTCCGCCCGCTCGCCTGCACCTCGGCCGCAAGCCGGGGCCGCCCGAACCGGGCGTTCAGCTTCCAGCACGGCTGGCGCCCCTGCGACACCTCGACGAGCGCGGTCCCAAGCCGGAACAGGTCGCCGAGCGCCACCGTCTCCTCCGTCAGGCCGCGGGTGGAAAGGTTCTCCCCAAAAGCGCCGGGCGCGGACAACAGCGGATGCGGGCCGATGTCGTCGCTCCACGCGGCGTAATGCTCGAACGGATAGTGATGGACCGCCTTGTCCGGCCCGCCATGGACGCGCAGATCGCCCTGCGCGTCGCCCTCGAAGCCGAGCGGGCCGAGCGCGAGCGGGCGGTTCACCGGAGATTTGGCGATGCCGCTCGGCGCGGCGCGGGGGCCGAGCGGCGCCAGCGCGCCCACGAGCAGCGCGTCGAGGCGGACCGCATGGCCGGGTTGCGCGGTCGGGGCCGCATCGGTCAAGGTCGCGCTCCGTGACGAGAGGGAGAACCAGGGTGGTCGCGCTATACGGCATCAAGACCTGCGACACCGTCCGCAAGGCGCGGGCCTGGCTGGACGCGCGCAGCGTCGCCTACACGTTTCACGACTTCAAGGCCGAGGGCGCCGCGCCGGATCGGCTCGCCGCCTGGGCGGGCGAGGTGGGCTGGGAGCGGCTGCTCAACCGCGCCGGGACCACATTCCGCCAATTGGGCGAGGACGAGAAGGCCGGGCTCGACGAAGCGAAGGCGCTGGCGCTGATGGCGGCGAAGCCCACGCTGATCAAGCGTCCGGTGGTGGAGGGCGCGGGCGACCTGCTGGTGGGCTTCAAGCCGGAGACCTACGAGGCCGCGTTCGGGTGAGCGCCGCCGCGGTCCCGATGGCTCTGCGCTTGACGGGCTGCGCGCGGCCGTCCTTCTGTCGCGCGATCCTCGTGAAGGCGACATGGCATGACTGAGACGACGGCCCCCCGTCCGCAGGCGGACGCGGACGACGAGCGCCGGCGCCTCGCGCAGGGCGCCCTCGAGGCGGGCAAGCGCGGCGACTTCGCCGCCGCCGTCGCGCTCTGGCGGCGGAGTGAGGATCAGTTCGGCCTCGACGGTGAGGATTGGCTCGCCTTCGGCGCGGCTCTGGAGCAGGCCGGACGCATCCCCGAGGCGTTCGCCGCCTATCGCCGGCTCCCGACGACGCCCGGCGGCGAGTTTCGCGGCGCGCTGGAGGAGGCGCGGCTGCACGCGGTGCTGCACGATCACGCCGCGGCGCGCGCCGTTCTCGACGCCGCGCTGCAGATCGGGCCCAATCGCCCGGGCGAGATCAAGCTGCGCGCGGCGCGCGCCCGGGGCGCGACCGCAGCGGGGCGCCTTATGGACGCGTTCGCGGATTTCGCCGTCCTGTCCCGCCTCCAGCCCAGGCATCCGCTCGGTTCGGTCGGGCAGATTGACGTGCATCTGCTGAACTTTGACGAAGCGGCGGCTCTCGGCGCGATCTCGCTCGCACACGAGAGGCATCCCGGCGATCCCAGCGTCCTGCGGAGGAGAGCCGACTATCTCATGCAGTATGGCGACGACGACGATCTTGTCGCCTTCATCAGGGATGCGGCGGACGTGCCGCTGCCGGACGACAAATACCTTGCATTGGCGACGGCCCTGTTTCGTTCGCGCTCCTGGTTCTTCTCGGACGCCTTTCGCCATCGTCTCATGGAGGCGGCGGGCTCTCCCGCGCGTGAGGCGCTTCTGGGCGAGGTGCTGAAGCGGGAGCGCCCGTCCGCGGAGGAGCGCCTGAGCTCCGCCCGCAAGGCGGACCGGGCGATCGCGGCCTATCCCGACAGCCCGCGCGGCCTGTCCACGCGCGTCCGCCTCGCCACCGCGCTGATCGAGACCGAACGGCTAGCCGAGGCCGAGGCGGTGGTGGACGGGCTCACGGCGAGCGTCCGCGACTGGCCGAGCGCGCCGCCGTTGATCGGCGAGCTGCTGGAATGGCGGGCGGTCCGCGCGGGCGATGTGGAGGCGGCGCGGGCGTCCTACTGGCGGCGGCGGCGCATGACGGCGTATCGCGACCGCACCGACGAGCTCGACAGCGTCCGCCTGCTGCCGGATCCGCCGCCGGACGTGGTGGTGTTCTGCCAGCTGCGCAACGAGCGCGTGGTGCTGCCGGCCTTCCTGCGGCACTACCGCGGCCTTGGCGTGACGCGCTTCGTGATGGTGGACAACGGCTCCACCGACGGCAGCTTCGAGCACCTGCTCGCGCAGCCGGACGTGGAGCTACACCGCACCTTCGCGCCGTTCCGCCGGGCGGAAGCCGGCAACGCCTGGATCAATCCGCTGATCGCGCGCCCGGCCTACGCGAACACGCTCTGCCTGCGCGTCGACGCGGACGAGCATCTCGTCTACCCGCAGTACGAGACCCGGCCGGTCGCCGACCTCTGGCGCCACATGCAGGCGGAGGGCGCTGACGTGCTGGCGGGCTTCATGCTCGACATGTATCCGGAGACGTCCGATCAGCTTCAGGCCGACGATTTCGTCGCAGTCTCCATCTGCTACGACCGGCCGCCCGAGCCGACGCCGGTGGTGTTCTGCCCCTATCTCTCCTACCGGGGCGGGCCGCGCGGACGGCTGCTGGACGCGCCCGACGATCATCTGACCAAATGCTCCGGGCTTCGGGGCGGCGGCGTGGTGGAGCATGTGCGCGCCTCGCACCGGGCTTCGCCGGCGCGGGTGTCGTCGGTGGGCATGGCGCTGCTGCACTACAAGTTCCGGCCGGATTTCTTCGAGCGCGCCTCCCGCATCGCCGACGAGCGCCAATACGCCTCCGCATCCCAGTCCTACGCGCAGTATGGTCGGCTCGACACGCCGGACAGCCGCTCGCTGCGCTCGGAGGCCACGCGCCGCTTCACCGGTTCGGCCGGGCTGGTCGCCGACCGCGTGCTGCGCACCACCCCCGCCTGGGACGCGGCGTCAGGGCCCGCGCCCGAGGCGCCACGCCCGCTGGCCGTGCTGTGGCCCCAGACGGAGCTGGTGCGGAACAACTGGGGCGACATGCTCAACCCGACGCTGGTGGAGCGTCTGTCCGGACGCCCGGTGCGCCCGGCCGCGAAGACGCAGGCCGAGGACGGCGCGGACGAGATCTACATGGTCATCGGCAGCCATCTGGCGCAGGCGTCGGCCCGCGCGGTGGTCTGGGGCACAGGCTTCATCTCGGCCCAGAGCCACGTCCGGGAGGCGCCCCGGCGCGTCTGCGCGGTGCGCGGGCCGCTTAGCCGCGCCATGCTGCTGGCGCAGGGCGTGCCGTGCCCGGAGGTCTATGGCGATCCGGCCGCGCTGTTTCCGCTGCTCTACCGGCCGGAGGTCGCCGTAATGCACGACGTCGGCGTCATCCTCCATGTGCGCGACCGGGGCGTGGCGGCCCTGCCGGCCGCGCCGGAGGGCCTGCGGGTCAAGGAGATCGACATCAACGGCGGGCTGCACGCGGTGATCGACGACATCCTGTCCTGCCGCGCCATCGTGTCCAGCTCGCTGCACGGGCTGATCGCGGCGCAGGCTTATGGCGTGCCGGCGGTATGGGTGTCGTTCGGCGACCGGGTGAAGGGCGACGGCCTCAAGTTCCGCGACTACTTCGCCTCGGTCGGCCTCGACGACGCCGTGGCCGAACAGGTGACGGCGGAGACGGCGCTCGACGCTCTCGCCGCCCGCGCCCGGCCGGCGCCCCGGCCGATCGACCTGACGCGCCTGATCGACGCCTGCCCGTTCATGGACGACGGGCGGAAGGCGGAGCTGCGCGCGCGGGTTTGAGACGGCGCGGGACGGGCGCCGGCGGCGTCCTCAGGGGCGGATGACCACCCGGGCCGCGCCGAACCCCTTCTTCTGCACCAGATTGTAGAGGATGGCGGCGTTGGCGGTGTGCAGCCGCACGCAGCCATGGCTCGCGGGCCGGCCGAGCGAGCGCACATAGGTCGTGCCGTGGATGGCGTAGCCGCCGCGGAAGAACACCGAATAGGGCATCGGCGACATGTCGTATTTGCGCGAGTACCACATGCGGGCGGTGCGGGTCGGCCGGTAGGAGCCGGTCGGGGTGACGTAGCCGCGCCGGGCGGTGGAGACCGGCCAGGAATAGGCGCGGGCGCCGTTCACCACCACGTCCATGCGCTGCTGGGACAGGCTGATCTGGGCGACCACGGTGGCCTCGGCCGGAACAGCCGCGGCCAGCCCGCCCGCGAGGGCGGCGCAGGCGAGAACACGCTTCAACATGACGACGACGCCTCATGACGCGGGCTCTGCGGCCCCTTGGCGAAACTGTGGCGCCAATGCGGCAAGGAGTCGAATCAGGCGGCGTCACAGCTTTGCGAGACGCCTGAGGCACATGCGAGAAAGCGCCGGAGCCGCTGGGATCGGCTCCGGCGCCCTCGCAGGCTGCCTTGCGTTCGGGGCGGAACGGTCAGCAGTCGAGCGTGTTGTCCCGCTCCCACTGGGTCAGGTGGCGGGCGTAGTTGTTCCACTCCACCGTCTTGAGCTTGGCGTAGGCGCCGACAAACTCCTCGCCGAACATCGCCTTCGTGGCGGGCGAGGACTCGAAGGTCCGGATCGCGTCCAGCAGGTTGAGCGGCAGCTTCTTGCAGTCCGTGACGGTGTGGCCGTCCGTGTACATGTTGATGTCGAGCCGCTTGCCGGGATCGCGCTTGTTCTCGATGCCGTCGAGGCCGGCCGCCAGGATCGCCGCCTGCAGGAGATAGGGGTTGGCCGCGCCGTCGCCGAGGCGGAACTCGAACCGGCCCGCGTCCGGGATCCGGATCATGTGCGTGCGGTTGTTGCCGGTGTAGGTGATCGAGTTCGGGGCCCAGGTCGCGCCGGAGGCCGTGCGGGGCGCGTTGATGCGCTTGTAGGAGTTCACCGTCGGGTTGGTGAGCGCGCAGATGGCGTCGGTGTTGTGCATCAGGCCGCCGATGAAGTGGTAGCCCAGCTCGCTGACGCCGAGCTCGCCGGCGGGGTCTTCGAACAGGTTCTTCTTGCCGTCCCACAGCGACACATGGGCGTGGCAGCCCGAGCCGGTGAGGTTCACGAAGGGCTTCGGCATGAAGGTGGCGCGCAGCCCGTGCTTCTCGGCGATCGACCGCGCCATGAACTTGTAGAAGGCGTGCTGGTCGGCGGTCTGCAGCGCCGGGCCGTAGTTCCAGTTCATCTCGAACTGGCCGTTCGCGTCCTCGTGGTCGTTCTGGTACGGCTTCCAGCCGAGCTGGACCATCGCGTCGCAGATTTCGGTGATCACGTCGTAGCGCCGCATCAGGGCCTGCTGGTCGTAGCAGGGCTTTTCGGCGGTGTCGGACGGGTCCGAGATCTGGGTGCCGTCGGCGTTCACGAGGAACATCTCGGGCTCGATGCCCGACTTCATCTCATGGCCGGACCGGGCGATCAGCCGCTTCAGGAGGTTGCGCGGAGCCTGCTCCACCTCCTTGCCGTCCATCCAGAGATCGGAGGCCAGCCAGCCCACCTCCGGCTTCCACGGCAGCTGGATCAGGCTCTCCGGGTCGGGCTTGGCGAACAGGTCGCTGTCCGACGGGCTCATGTCGAGCCAGGTGGCGAAACCGGCGAAGCCGGCGCCGGCCTTCTGCATGCCGCCGATCGCGGCCGCAGGAACCAGCTTGGCGCGCTGGGCGCCGAAAAGGTCAGTGTATGAGATCAGGAAATACTTGATGCCGCGATCCCGTGCGGCCTCCTGAAGATCGATCGCCATCGCGGTCCCCTCGAGCGCCCCGTTCTGGGGTCGATGTTGAAAGTTCACAGCCGTCTCCCGACCGTTTCCAACCCTGGCGGCCCGTCGCCGCCGGGGTTGGCCCCGACGGCTGGTTCGACGGGCCTTTTATCGTTCGTGTCAGAAACGCCCGGTCAGGCCGGGGATCCAGTCGGTGCCGGCGATCGGCACCTGCGCCATGGCGGCGGCTTCGATGGTCAGCGCCACCAGATCCTCGGGCTCGAGGTTGTGGACGTGGCTCTTGCCGCAGGCGCGGGCGATGGTCTGCGCCTCCAGCGTCATGACCGACAGGAAGTTGGCGAGGCGGCGGCCGGCGATGATCGGATCCAGACGCTTCATCAGCTCCGGGTCCTGGGTGGTGATGCCGGCCGGGTCGCGGCCCTCGTGCCAGTCGTCATAGGCGCCGGCCTTGGAGCCGATGGCCTCGTACTCGCTTTCCCACTTCGGGTCGTTGTCGCCGAGCGCCACCAGGGCGGCGGTGCCGATGGCCACCGCGTCGGCGCCGAGCGCCAGCGCCTTGGCCACGTCCGCGCCGTTGCGGATGCCGCCGGAGACGATGAGCTGCACCTTGCGGTGCATGCCGAGCTCCTGCAGCGCCTTCACCGCCTGACGGATGGCGGCGAGCGTCGGGATGCCCACATGCTCGATGAACACCTCCTGCGTGGCGGCGGTGCCGCCCTGCATGCCGTCGACCACCACCACGTCGGCGCCGGCCTTCACCGCGAGCGCGGTGTCGTAATAGGGGCGCGCCGCGCCGACCTTCACGTAGATCGGCTTCTCCCAGTCGGTGATCTCGCGCAGCTCCTCGATCTTGATCTCGAGGTCGTCCGGGCCGGTCCAGTCGGGATGGCGGCAGGCGGAGCGCTGGTCGATGCCTTCGGGCAGGGTGCGCATCTTGGCGACGCGGGGCGAAATCTTCTGGCCGAGCAGCATGCCGCCGCCGCCGGGCTTGGCGCCCTGGCCGACCACCACCTCGATGGCGTCCGCCTTGCGGATGTCGTCCGGGTTCATGCCGTAGCGCGAGGGCAGGTATTGATAGACCAGTGTCTTGGAGTGGCCGCGCTCCTCCTGGGTCATGCCGCCGTCGCCGGTGGTGGTGGAGGTGCCGACCGCGCTCGCGCCGCGGCCGAGCGCTTCCTTGGCGGGGCCCGACAGCGAGCCGAAGCTCATGCCGGCGATGGTGACCGGGATCTTGAGCTCGATCGGCTTCTTGGCGAAGCGGTCGCCGAGCACCACGCCGGTGCCGCACTTCTCGCGGTAGCCCTCGAGCGGATAGCGCGACATGGACGCGCCGAGGAACAGCAGGTCGTCGAAGTGGGGCAGCTTCCGCTTCGCGCCGGCGCCGCGGATGTCGTAGATGCCGGTCGCCGCCGCGCGGCGGATCTCGGACAGGG
This sequence comes from Methylopila musalis, assembly GCF_042679725.1. Lineage (NCBI taxonomy): Bacteria > Pseudomonadati > Pseudomonadota > Alphaproteobacteria > Hyphomicrobiales > Methylopilaceae > Methylopila > Methylopila musalis. The sequence continues at coordinate 7,522 of NZ_JBHTMX010000037.1, read as the reverse complement.
TGTAGGCGTCGAAGGTGGCGCTCTCGCGGGGGAGGGTGCGCGGGGCCGCCGGGGACTTGACGTGCTCGTTCATGGCCTGTCGCTCCTCAGTACGCGGACGCGTTGTCGACGTGGAAGTGGTAGAGCGTGCGGGCCGAGCCGTAGCGCTTGAAGTCGGAAGGATCGACCTGGCCGTCGAGGCCGGCGGCCTTCAGCTTCTCGAACACCTGCGCCTTGTGCTCGTCGCGCATCTCCTTCTCGACGCAGTCGGCGCCGAGGCTCGTCACCGAGCCGCGCACGTAGAGCCGCGCCTCGTAGATGGAGTCGCCGAGCGCCTCGCCGGCGTCGCCGAGCACCGTCAGCGTGCCGGCCTGGGCCATGAAGGCCGACATGTGGCCGATGGAGCCGCCGACCACGATGTCGACGCCCTTCATGGAGATGCCGCAGCGGGCGCCGGCGGAGCCGCGCACCACCAGCAGGCCGCCATGGGCGGTGGCCGCCGCCGACTGGCTGGCGTCGCCCTCGATCTCGACGCGGCCGGACATCATGTTCTCGGCCACGCCGACGCCGGCGTTGCCGCGCACGATCACGGTCGCCTGCTTGTTCATGCCGGCGCAGTAGTAGCCGACCGGACCGTCGATCTCGACGGTGACGGGGGCGTCGAGGCCCGCCGCGACGGCGTGCAGGCCACGCGGGTTCGACACCCGCCACAGGGAGGCGTTGGAGCCGTCCTTCAGCGCGTGTAGGGCGGCGTTCAGATCACGGACCTTGCCCGCGGCGAGGTCGAAGGAATGGCTTTGCGTGCTCGCGTTCATGAGCGGCGCCCCCGGTTCGGTGTTGTCGTCGTCAGGCCGCGGCGCGGTCCCAGAAATAGACCTTGGCCGGCTCCGGCTCGAAGATCTTGGCGTTCTCGATGCCCGGCAGGCCCGCGAGCGCCCGGTACTCCGACCCGAAGGCCACGTACTGGTCGGTCTCCGCCATCACGGCGGGCTTGCAGGCGATGGGATCGCGCAGCACGCCGAAGCCGCTCTCGGTGCCCACCACGAAGGTGTAGAAGCCGTCGAGGTCGTTCAGCGAGTCCTCGAGCGCCTCGCCGAGCGAGCGGCCTTCCTGCATGCGCCAGGTCAGGTAGCCGGCGGCCACTTCGCTGTCGTTCTCGGTCTGCACCTTCACGCCGGCCTTCTCGAGGTTGCGGCGCACGGTGCGGTGGTTGGAGAGCGAGCCGTTGTGCACCAGGCACTGGTCGAGCCCGGTGGAGAACGGATGCGCGCCGTTGGTGGTCACCGCGCTTTCGGTCGCCATGCGGGTGTGGGCCACGCCATGGGTGCCGGTCATCTTGGCGAGGTCGAAGCGGACGGCGACGTCCGTCGGCATGCCGACCTCCTTGTACAGCTCCATGCGGGCGCCGGCGCCGACCACGGTCACGTCCGGGGCGATCTCGGCGAGCTTGGCGCGGATCTCCGCCTCGCGGCCGGCCGGGACGGCCAGCACCGCATGGGTGCCGCGGGTGGTGACGTCGAGGCCGTCGCCGAGCTTCGCGGCCAGCGCCGCGAAGTCGTAGCCTTCGGCGGCGCGCAGGGTGAGCTTGGTCTCGCCCTTTTCACCGGCGCCGTAGACGGCGAAGCCGGCGGAGTCCGGCCCGCGGCCGCACATGGTGCCGAGCATGCCGCTCAGCAGCGCGCCGAGCTGAGGCTCGAGCGACTTGTCCTTCAGAAACAGTCCGACAATGCCGCACATGACGCTGGCGCTCCCATCTCTTGCAGCCCCTCGGGCTCGTTGGAGGACGCTATCTCCGTGGCCTGCCCACGTCAATCTGCGTGAAAAAAAATTTCTGCAGAGGAAACTTCGGCAGCGCCGCAAAGTGGGCGGGCGGCGCAGCGACGGCCGCGGGGGAGGGGGGCCCCCGCAGGCCGCGTGTCCGGCGTGGTGCGGTTCACTTCCGCCGGGGGCCAGACGGCCGAAACCGTCGGGAAAGAGCTGTCCGCGAGGCTCCGGTCCCGGCCCGCCGGACGGTGTTCCGCGCGTGTCGCATGCGCGCTCGGCCCGAGCGCGCGGTCGGTCGGACGGCCGTCAGTCCTTCTCGTACATGATGATCGAGAGATAGGTCATCGGCTTCACCACCAGCTTCTCCGGCCCGTGGGGCGCGCCGGAATCGAACAGCAGCGTGTCGCCGGGCTTCAGATGGTAGCTGTTGCCCGCATGGGCGTAGATCACCTCGCCCGAGAGCATGTAGATCAGCTCCGTCCCCTCGTGCTGGAAGGCGGTGTAGGGGGCGGCGTCCTCGGTGAGGGTGATGAGATAGGGCTCGCAGGCGATGGCCCCGCCCAGCATGTGCCCGAGCAGCTCGTAATTGTGCCCGACCTTGGTGCCGCGCCGCTGGATCACCACGCCTTGTCCGGCCGGCACGTAGGAGCAGTCGCGCCGCTCCTCGAACTCGGAGAACAGCAGGCTGATCGGCATGTTGAGCGCGGAGGCGAGCGTCTGCAGCGTCGACAGCGACGGCGAGATCTGGCCGTTCTCGATCTTCGACAGCATGCCGGTGGACACCGTCGCGGCGCCGGCGAGCTCCGCCACGGTGAGGCCCATCAGCTTGCGGTGATGGCGGATCTGCAGGCCGATCGCCTGTTCCAGCGTGCGCCGGTCGGCGGCGGCGGGCGCGCCGGAGCCCGTGACGTAGACCTCGTCCTGGGCGGCGGCGGCCTCATCGAAGGCCGGCGCGGCGGCGGTGGCGGATTTTCGTGCCATGCCAGCTTTCTTATGAAGAAACGATCTCCTACGCTAACGAAAGCGGTCGTCCCTTCACAAGCTCTGTCTTCGGCCAACTCGCAATTTTGAGGGGATGCGCGCGTTCCGCGCAGGCGACGGCGCCGCGCGGCTTCCGTTTCTTGCGGGGACGACCCCACCGACCGGACTGGAGCTCCACCCCATGGGATGGACCTATCTGCTGCTTGCGGGACTGACCGAAATCATCTGGGCGACCAGCCTGAAATACTCCGAAGGCTTCACCAAGCTCGGACCGACCGTGGTGACGGCGGTCGCGCTCGCCTGCAGCCTCACGCTGCTGGGGCTTGCGCTGAAGACGCTGCCGATCGGCCTCGGCTACGCGGTCTGGACCGGCATCGGCGCCGCGGGGGCGACGATCGTCGGCATGATTCTGTTCAACGATCCGGTGGAGCCGGTGCGGCTCGCCTGCATCGGCCTGATCGTGGCCGGCGTGCTCGGCCTCAAGTTCGTGGCGTGATCGGGGACCGCGCCGGCGTGGCCGTCAGGCGGTCACGTCGACGATCGAGCCGACGCCCGCGGGCGTCTGGGCCTTGGTGGTCTCGGCCACCTGGGCCACGAGATTCGCGACCATCTGCTGCTGCTCGTTCGCGATCTTGAGCGCGGCGATGGTGAAGCCGTCCCGGGTCTGCTGGGACTTGGAGGCGACCGCCGAGGCGGCGAGAGAGCTGACGTCCATAGGGGCGATCTCCGGTCGAACCGTCGCGACCCTCGCCCGTCAGACTTTAACGCGGGATTAAAGGTGGTCCCAAAATACCGCCGATCGCGCGAATCAGCGCGTCGGCACCGGCTCCGCGCCGCGGTAGTCGTAGAAGCCGCGCTGGGTCTTCCGGCCAAGCCAGCCGGCCTCGACATATTTCACCAGCAGCGGGCAGGGACGGTACTTGGAGTCCGCCAGCCCCTCGTAGAGCACCTGCATGATGGACAGGCAGGTGTCGAGGCCGATGAAGTCCGCCAGCTGCAGCGGGCCCATGGGATGGTTGGCGCCGAGCCTCATGGCGGTGTCGATGGCGTCCACCGAGCCGACGCCCTCGTACAGCGTGTAGATCGCCTCGTTGATCATGGGCAGCAGGATGCGGTTGACCATGAAGGCCGGGAAGTCTTCCGACACCGCGACCGTCTTGCCCAGCCGGTCGATCAGCGCCCTGGCGCTGTCGAAGGTCTCGTCCTCGGTCGCGATGCCGCGGATCAGCTCCACCAGCTGCATCAGCGGCACCGGATTCATGAAGTGAATGCCGATGAACCGCTCCGGCCGGTCGGTGGAGGCGGCGAGCCGGGTGATGGAGATGGACGAGGTGTTGGTCGCCACCATCGTCTCCGGCTTCAGCACCGGACACAGCTCCGAGAAGATCTTGCGCTTGACCTGCTCGTCTTCGGTCGCGGCCTCGATCACCAGATCGCAGGCGCCGAGATCGGCGTAGGTCGGCGCGGTCACGATGCGCTCGAGCGCCGCGGCGCGGTCGGCGTCGCTGATCGCGCCCTTGGAGACCTGGCGCCTCAGATTGCCGTCGATCAGCTCGCGGGCGGCGGCGAGGCGGTCCGCCGAAATGTCGTTGAAACGGACGTCGACGCCGGCGAGCGCGCAGACATGGGCGATGCCGCTGCCCATCTGCCCGGCTCCGATCACGCCGATCTTGCGAATCTCCGTCGCCATCTTCACCGCCTGGCCGTCGTCGTCCGTCATGCCGTTCCGGCCGCGGGAGGCGGCCGGAACCCGATTATGTGCTGCGGCGCACAAGAATCCAGCGCCGCAGGCATGCCAGTTCTAGCGCCTCGAAAGGCGGGCGTCACTTGGCCTTGGCGATTTCCGCCTGCAGCTCCGGAGCGACGGTGAAAAGGTCCGCCACCAGGCCGTAATCCGCCACCTGGAAGATCGGCGCGTCCTCGTCCTTGTTGATGGCCACGATGACCTTGGAGTCCTTCATGCCGGCGAGGTGCTGGATCGCGCCGGAGATGCCGAGCGCCACGTAGAGGTCCGGCGCCACGATCTTGCCGGTCTGGCCGACCTGCTGGTCGTTCGGGGCGTAGCCCGCGTCGACCGCCGCGCGGCTCGCGCCGATCGCCGCGCCGAAGGCGTCCGCGAGCGGCTCGATCACCTCTTCGAACTTCGCCTTGGAGCCGAGCGCGCGGCCGCCGGAGACGATGACCTTGGCCGAGCCGAGCTCGGGCCGGTCGGACTGGGTCAGGTCCTCGCCCACGAAGGACGACAGCGCCGGATCGGCCGCCGCCGCCACGTCCTCGATCACGGCCGAGCCGCCGTCGCCCGTCGCCTGGAAGGCGGAGGTGCGCACGGTGATGACCTTCGTGGCGTCCGAGGTCTTCACGGTCTGCAGCGCGTTGCCGGCGTAGATCGGGCGCTCGAAGGTGTCCGGCGCCTCGACCTTGGTGATGTCGGAGATCTGCATCACGTCGAGCTTGGCCGCGACGCGGGGCAGGATGTTCTTGCCCGTGGTCGAAGACGAGGCGACCAGCGCGTCGTAGGAGCCGATCAGGCCAAGGATCAGCTCGGCGAAGGGCTCGGCCAGGCCGTGGGCGTACTGGTCGCCCGAGGCGACGAGCACCTTCTCCACGCCCGCGAGCGTGGCGGCGGCTTCGGCCGCAGCCCTCGGCGCCTTGCCGGCGACGAGGATGTGCACCGGCGCGCCAAGCGCCGCCGCGGCGGTCAGCGCCTTGGCGGTGGCGTCGCCGAGGGCGTCTTCGTGATGGTCGGCGAGAAGCAGGGTCGTCATGGGTCAGATCACTCCCGCTTCGCTCTTCAGCTTCTGCACCAGCTCGGACACCGAGCCGACCTTGACGCCCGCCTGCCGCTTCGCCGGCTCCGAGGTCTTCAGCACGGTCAGGCGCGGCGTCACGTCCACGCCGTAGTCGGCGGCCGCCTTTTCGGCGATCGGCTTCTTCTTCGCCTTCATGATGTTGGGCAGCGAGGCGTAGCGCGGCTCGTTCAGGCGCAGGTCGGTGGTCACCACCGCCGGCAGCTTGAGCGAAACGGTCTGCAGGCCGCCGTCCACCTCGCGGGTCACCGCCACGGCGTCGCCTTCCGGCGCCACCTTGGAGGCGAAGGTGCCCTGGGGCCAGCCCAGCAGCGCCGCCAGCATCTGGCCGGTCTGGTTGCAGTCGTCGTCGATCGCCTGCTTGCCGAGAATGACGAGGCCGGGCTGCTCCTCCTCGACCACCTTGGCGAGGATCTTCGCCACCGCCAGCGGCTCAACGGTCCCGTCGACCTTGACGAGGATCCCGCGGTCGCCGCCCATGGCGAGGCCGGTGCGGATGGTCTCGGCCGCCTGCGCCGGGCCGATGGACACCACCACCACCTCGGTCGCCTTGCCGGCTTCCTTGAGACGCAGCGCTTCCTCGACCGCGATCTCGTCGAAGGGATTCATCGACATCTTGACGTTGGCGAGCTCGACGCCCGACCCGTCCGGTTTGACGCGGATCTTGACGTTGTAGTCGACCACTCTCTTGACGGGGACGAGTACCTTCATCGCGTCGATGACCTCGGAACGTGTGTGGCTCAACACGGGGCCGCGGCGCCGGGACCGGCGCGGGCCCCGGACCCCGCCCGATCAGGCGGGCGGGCGGGAACGCGGCGGACAGTAGGCGTGCTGCGCCTGCGAAGTCAACGCGCCGAAAGGCGGGTCCGGGCGGGCTGGAAAAGGCGCTCGTTCGGGGCTTGGGGAGGCTCAGTCCAGCAGCAGGCGCTTCAGCAGCTCGACCTCGTCCGACAGCGTCTGGTCGGTCGCGACCAGGCCGTCGATCTTGCGCACCGCGTGCAGCACGGTGGTGTGGTCGCGCCCGCCGAAGCGGCGGCCGATCTCCGGCAGCGACCGCAGCGTCATCTGCTTCGACAGGTACATTGCCACCTGCCGGGGGCGCACCACGGTCTGGGTGCGGCGGGAGGACAGGATGTCCGCCCGGCTGACATTGTAGTGCTTGGCGACGATGCGCTGGATGTCTTCGATCTTCACGCGCTTCGGCTCCACCTGCCGCACCAGGTCGCGGAGAGCGATCTCGGCCATCTCCACGCTGATCGGCGCGCCGGTGAGCGTGTTGTGGGCGAGCAGGCGGTTGACGGCGCCGTCCAAGTCGCGGCCGTTGGCCGTGACGGTGCGGGCGACGAAGGCGATCACGTCCGCCGGCACGTCGAACTTGGTGTGCAGCGCCTTCGCGGCCGACACCCGCTCCATCAGGATCTTGGCGCGAAGCTCCTCGTCGAGCGAGCCCATCTCCAGCGTCAGGCCGCCCGCGAGCCGGGAGCGCAGCCGCTCGTCCACGCTCTCAAGCTCGGACGGGGCGCGGTCGGCGGCGACGATCACCTGCTGGCGGCCGTCGAGCAGGGCGTTCAGCGTGTGGCCGAACTCCTGCTGCACCGTCTTGCCCTGCAGGAACTGAAGGTCGTCGATGATCAGAAGGTCGATCGCCCGCAACCGCTCCTTGAAGGTGAGCGCGGTCTGGGCTTTCAGCGCCGCCACGAAGTCGAACATGAATTTTTCGGCGGTGAGATAGGTCACGCGCCGCCCGGACGACTCCACCGCGTGGGCGGTCGCCTGCAGCAGATGCGTCTTGCCGAGGCCGACCGCGGCGTGGATCACCAGCGGGTTGAAGGTCACCGGGTCGCCGGGCCGGGCGCGGGCGATCTGCAGCGCGGCGGCGTGGGCGAGCTGGTTGGAGCGGCCCACGAGGAAGGTGTCGAGGGTGAGGCGGCGGTCGAGCGGCGAGCCGTCGAGGCGCCGGCCCTCGCGGGCGGCGGACGGCTCGGCGCAGG
>NZ_JBHTMX010000036.1:0-21886 GCF_042679725.1 Methylopila musalis | reverse complement strand
GTCGACGGCCGCCCTCGGCGCGGGCGCCGAGCTGGGCGGAGTGACCCTGCGGGCGGCGCTGCTCGTGCGCGCGGTTCGGCTCGCCGTGGTTCGGACGCGAGGCGTTCGGCTGGCGCGGCTTGCCCTGGCCCTGAGCAGGACGCTGGCCCTGCGGACGGGGCTGGCGCTGCTGCTGCCGCACCTTCTGGGACGCCGCGCCGTCGCCTTCCGGCTCGGCCTTGCCGGCCTCGGAACGGCGGTCCTCGGCGGAGATCGACTGGCGGATCAGCCGCTCGATGTCGCGCAGATACATGCGCTCGTCATTGGCGACCAGCGAGTAGGCGACGCCCTCGGCGCCGGCGCGCGCGGTGCGGCCGATGCGGTGGACGTAGGACTCCGGCACGTTCGGGATGTCGTGGTTCACCACATGGGTGACGCCGTCCACGTCGATGCCGCGGGCGGCGATGTCGGTGGCGATCAGGATCTTGATGTGGCCGGTGCGGAAAGAGCCGAGGGCGCGCTCGCGCTGGGACTGGCTCTTGTTGCCGTGGATGGCGGCGGAGCCAATGCCGGCCTCCTCGAGCTGGCGCACGACCTTGTCGGCGCCGTGCTTGGTGCGGGTGAACACCAGCGCGCGGTCGATGGTGGGATCGCGCAGCAGCTCGGCCAGAACGGCCTTCTTGCCGCTCTGCTCCACGAAGATCACCTTCTGCTCCACCCGGTCGGCGGTCTTGGCGACCGGCGTCACCGCGACGGTGGCCGGATCGGTCAGCATGGTGTCGGCGAGGTCCTTGATGGTCTTCGGCATGGTGGCCGAGAAGAACATCGTCTGCCGGCGGTGCGGCAGCATGGGCACCACGCGGCGGATGGCGTGGATGAAGCCGAGGTCCAGCATCTGGTCGGCTTCGTCCAGCACGAAGAACTCCACCTGGTCGAGGCGCAGCATCTTGCCGTCCACGTGGTCCAGCAGGCGGCCCGGGGTGGCGACAAGGATGTCGACGCCGTTGGCGAGCTTGCGCACCTGCGGGCCGGCGGCCACGCCGCCGAACACCACGGCGATGGAGAGCTTCAGGTTCTTGGAGTAGGAGCGGAACGAGTCCGCGATCTGGCTGGCGAGCTCACGGGTGGGGGAGAGCACCAGCACGCGGCAGCCGCGCCGGGGCGCTATGCGGGGATTGGCCACCAGCTTCTCGATGATCGGAAGCGCGAAGGCGGCGGTCTTGCCGGTGCCCGTCTGGGCGATGCCCATCAGGTCGCGGCCGGCGAGCAGCGAGGGGATGGCCTGAGCCTGGATCGGGGTCGGCGTCTCGTAGCCGTCCGCCGCGAGCGCCTGAAGGATGGGCTCCGAGAGGCCGAGGTCTTTGAAGGTCGTCACGTGCATAAAGTCTTTCGTGCAGCCGTGCGCGGGCGCGGGTTCGCGGAACGCGAATGCGCGGCGACGGCGGGTGCGTTGAGACGCGCCCCGCGTGATCTGGGCTGTCGATGGATTGTTTTTTCGCGCCTGGCAGTTCTGGCGAGGGGCCAGCGTCACGCGGCCAAGGCGCTTATGGGCCGCTTAAAGTGAGCGACGGGTCATATGTGCGCTTGCGAAGAGGTGAAGTCAAGGTTCGTATGAAAGCGGATGCGAAAGCGCGCTTTGGAGTGCTTCCAGGGTCACGCCTCCCGCAGCCGCTCCAGATGGCGGACCAGACCGCGCGTGGAGCCGTCGAGCCCGGTGGCGGGCTTCTCGCCCTTCACGATCGGGATCAGGCGGTTGGCGAGCTCCTTGCCCAGCTCCACGCCCCACTGGTCGAAGGAGTTGATGTTCCAGATCGCCCCCTGGACAAACACCTTGTGTTCGTAGAGCGCGATCAGGCGGCCGAGCGTGCGCGGGTCCAGAACCCGGTAGGCGAGGGCGCAGGTCGGCCGGTCGCCGGGGAAGGTCTTGTGCGGCGCGAGCGCTGCGGCCTGCGCGGCGTCGACGCCCGCGGCGGCGAGCTGCTCCAGCGCTTCGCCTTCGGTTCGCCCGCGCATGAAGGCCTCCCCTTGCGCCAGCGCGTTGGCGAGCAGCATGGCGTGCTGGTCGCCCACATGCTCGTGGGGGGTCGCCGCCATCAGGATGTCGGCCGGGATCACGTTCGTGCCCTGATGCAGCAGCTGGTAGAAGGCGTGCTGGCCGTTTGTGCCGGGCTCGCCCCAGACCAGAGGCCCGGTGGCGGCCGCGACCGGATGGCCGTGGCGCGTCACCGACTTGCCGTTCGACTCCATGTCGAGCTGCTGGAGATAGGCGGGGAAACGGGCGAGGCGCTGGTCGTAAGGCAGCACCGCCTGGGCGGCGTAGCCGCAGACGTTGCGGTGCCAGACGCCGATCAGGCCCATCAGCGCCGGGATGTTCTCCTCGAGCGGCGCGTCGCGGAAGTGCTCATCGATCTCGCGGGCGCCGGCGAGGAAGGCGTCGAAGTTCTTCGGGCCGATCAGGATGGCGAGCGACAGGCCGATCACCGACCAGATCGAATAGCGCCCGCCGACCCAGTCCCAGAAGCGGAACATCCGCCCCTCGCTGACGCCGAACGCCTCCACCGCCTCCACATTGGTGGAGATGGCCGCGAAATGGGCGCCGACGGCGGCCTCCCCCAGCCCGCCGGCGAGCCAGCGTCGGGCGGCGTGGGCGTTCGCCATGGTCTCCTGCGTGGTGAAGGTCTTGGACGCGACCAGGAACAGGGTGCGCGTCGGCTCCAGCTCCTTCAGCGTGTCGGCGAGATGGGCCCCGTCCACATTGGAGACGAAGTGGCCCTTCAGGCCCTTCTGCACGTAAGGCGTGAGCGCGAGCGCCGCCATCGCGGGGCCGAGGTCGGAGCCGCCGATGCCGATGTTCACCACGTCGGTGAAGGTCTCGCCGGTGGCGCCGAGCAGCGCGCCGTTGCGGACGCCGTTGGCGAAGCGGTAGGCCTTGGCCCGCTCGTGCTGGATGTCGGGGATCACGTCCGCGCCGTCCACCCGCACCCGCGCGTCCGGCGCGGCCCGCAGCGCGGTGTGCAGCACCGCGCGGTCCTCGGTGAGGTTGATCTTCTCGCCCCGGAACATGGCGTCGCGCAGCTCCTCGACGCCGGCGGCGCGGGCGAGCTCCACCAGCAGCGCCACGGTCTCCGGCGTCACCTTCGTCTTGGAGTAGTCGAACAGCAGGTCGTCGAGCGTGACCGAGAAGCGCTCGAACCGCTCGGGATCGGCGTCGAACAGCGCGCGCAGCGACGCGCCCTCCAGCGACCGGCGGTGCTCCGCGAGACGGTGGAACAGGGCGGCGGTGGTGGACATCGAAGTCTCCGGCACAGGGACGTCGTCACGGGCGAGGGGGCGCAAGCGCCGTGAATCGCCGCGATCGCCGCGCAAGATAGGGCGTTTCCGGCGCGGAGCGAACGGCCGCCCGCGCCGGGGCGCGTCAAAATGGGACGAGGCGCGGGCCGGCGGACGCTGGCGTCAGAACGGCGTCGCGCCAAGTTCGGCGGACTCCACCGTGGCGCGGAAGGCGGCGAACAGGTTGCGGCCCATGCCGAACTGCGGCTCGGTCGCCCGCGTCTCGGGCTCGCGGGCGTCGAACTCGGCCGCAGACGTCAGCACCGTCAGCGTGCCGGCCTCGGCGTCGAGCCGCACCACGTCGCCGTCGCGCAGGCGGGCGATCGGGCCGCCATGGGCGGCTTCCGGCGTCACATGGATCGCGGCCGGCACCTTGCCCGAGGCGCCGGACATGCGGCCGTCGGTGACGAGCGCCACCTTGTGCCCGCGCTTCTGCAGCACGGCGAGCGAGGGCGTCAGCCGGTGCAGCTCCGGCATGCCGTTGGCCTTGGGGCCCTGGAAGCGCACCACCACGACCACGTCGCGGTCGAGTTCGCCGGCGCGGAACGCGGCCTCCAGATCGTCCTGGGTCGTGAACACGCGGGCCGGCGCCTCCACCACCCAGCGGTCGCGGTCGACCGCCGAGACCTTGATGACGGAGCGCCCCAGATTGCCGGTCAGCACCCGCAGGCCGCCGTCCGGCTGGAACGGGTCGGAGGCCGGCCGCAGCACCGAGGCGTCGCCGCTTGCGGCCTCGCCGTCGGTCCACACCACCTCGTCGCCCACCAGCGTGGGCTCTTTCTCGTATTCGGCGAGGCCGGCGCCCATCACCGTCAGCACGTCGTCGTGCAGCAGGCCCGCGCCGCGCAGCTCGCGGATCAGGAAGCCCATGCCGCCGGCGGCGTGGAAGTGGTTCACGTCCGCCGAGCCGTTGGGGTAGATGCGGCAGAGCAGGGGGGTCGCGGCGGAGAGCCGGTCGAAATCGTCCCAGGTGAGGATGATGCCCGCCGCCTTCGCCATCGCCACCAGATGGATGGCGTGGTTGGTGGAGCCGCCGGTGGCGTTCAGCCCGACGACGCCGTTCACGAACGCCTTCTCGTCGAGGATCTGCCCGATCGGCGCGTAGCCGTTGCCCGCGCGGGTGATGCCGAGCGCCTGGGTCACGGCCGCGCGGGTCAGCGCGTCCCGCAGCGGCGTGTTCGGCGGCACGAAGCTCGCGCCCGGCAGATGCAGGCCCATGATCTCCATGAGCATCTGGTTGGAGTTCGCCGTGCCGTAGAACGTGCAGGTGCCGGGCGAATGGTAGCTCGCGCTCTCCGCCTCCAGAAGCTCAGCCCGGCCGATCTTGCGTTCGGCGTAGAGCCCGCGGATGCGGCCTTTCTCGTCGTTGGACATGCCCGACGGCATGGGGCCGGACGGCACGAACACGGCGGGCAGATGCCCGAAGGCCAGCGCGCCGATGACGAGGCCCGGCACGATCTTGTCGCAGATGCCGAGATAGAGCGCGGCGTCGAACATGTCGTGGCTGAGCGCCACCGCGGCCGACATGGCGATGACGTCGCGGGAGAACAGCGACAGCTCCATGCCGAGCCGCCCCTGCGTGACGCCGTCGCACATGGCCGGCACGCCGCCCGCCACCTGCGCTACCGCGCCCGACCGCCGCGCGGTCTCCCGTATCAGGTCCGGAAAGCGCTCATAGGGCTGATGGGCCGAGAGCATGTCGTTGTAGGCGGTGACGATGCCGATGTTCGGAACCGCCTGTCCCTTCAGCGCGGCCTTGTCGGTCGCGCCGCAGCCGGCGAAGCCGTGGGCGAGGTTGCCGCAGGACAGCGCGGCCCGGTAGGGGCCGGCGGCCGCCTGCTCGGCAATGTTGTCCAGATAGCGCGCGCGGCTGTCGCGCGAGCGCGTGACGATCGCCTCAGTGACGTCGGCGATGCGGGCGTCGAGGGTCATGCGGGAGACTCCTCCTCTCAGGTCTCGGCGTCGGTCAGGCCGCCCAGACCACGTCGAGCGGCCGCGGGGCGTGGTCGATCACGGCGCGGATCGGCATGGCGCGCGGGTCGGGCCCGCGCAGCGCCTCGTCCAGCACCCGCTTCTTGTCCTCCCCTTCGATGTGGAGGACCAGCAGTTTCGCGGAGACGAGCGCCGGCAGGGTGAAGGTGATGCGGGGCTCGATGGCGGCCTGGGCGCGCATCGGCGTCACCAGCGCCCGGCCGGTGGGGTCGATCGCGTCCTCCAGCCGGTCGCCGCCGGGGAAAAACGAGGCGGTGTGGCCGTCGCCGCCCATGCCGAGGATGGCGACGGTCAGCGGCGCCGGCAGGTCCGCCACCCGCTCCGTCACTTCCGGAAGCCCGCCTTCGGGCGATGCGGCGTCGGTGACGAGCGGCACGAAGGTCGCGGCGGCGGCCGCGTTCTGCAGCAGGTTGTCCTTGACGAGCCTGGCGTTGGAGCGCGGCTCGGTGTCCGGCACCCAGCGTTCGTCCACCAGCGTCACGGTGACGGCGCTCCAGTCGAGCTCGGCGCGGGACAGCTTTTGAAAGTAGAGCTTCGGCGTGGAGCCGCCGGACACGGCGAGCGTCGCCGCGCCGCCGTCGGCGATTTCCGAGCGCAGGGCGTCGGCGGTGCGTTCGGCGAGCGCTTCCGCCAGCGCGTCGCGGCTGTCGTAAGCGGTCAGGTCGATGTGGCGGTCCAGCGTCACGACGCCTCCTCATGCCAGGTGCGGCCGTCGCGCTCGATCAGGGCGACGGCGGCGGATGGGCCCCAGGTGCCAGCTGTGTAGGCGGCGGGCGGCTGGCCGAGGCGCGACCACGCCTCCAGGATCGGATCGGCCCAGACCCACGCCGCCTCCACCTCGTCGCGCCGCATGAACAGCGTCTGGTTGCCGCGGATCACGTCCATCAGCAGCCGCTCATAGGCGTCGGGGTTACGGGCCTTGAACGTGTCGGCGAAGGAGAGGTTCAGCGGCACCTCGCGGAACCGCAATCCGCCGGGGCCGGGGTCCTTGATCATCAGATAGAGTTTCACGCCCTCGTCCGGCTGCAGGCGGATGACGAGGCGGTTCGGCGCCAGGAAGCCGCCGGCCGCGCCGAAGATCGACAGCGGCGTCTCGCGGAACTGGATCACGATCTCCGACACCTGCGTCGGCAGGCGTTTGCCGGTGCGCAGGTAGAAGGGCACCCCGGCCCAGCGCCAGGTGCGCACCTCGGCTTTGAGCGCCACATAGGTCTCGGTGGCGCTCTCCGCGCCCTCGCCAAGCTCTTCCAGATAGCCGGGGGTGGACTGGCCGTCGACCGCGCCGGAGCGGTACTGGCCGCGCACGGTGAGCGCGCGCACGGTCGCGTCGTCGATGGGCTTCAGCGCCCGCAGCACCTTCAGCTTCTCGTCGCGGAGCGAATCCGCGTTCAGTTCGCCCGGCGGCTCCATGGCGACGAGGCACAGCAGCTGCAGGATGTGGTTCTGCACCATGTCGCGCAGGGCGCCGGAGGTGTCGTAATAGCCGCCGCGCGAGCCGACGCCGATCTTCTCCGCCACCGTGATCTGCACGTGGTCCACATGGGCCGAATCCCACACCGGCTCGAACAGCACGTTGGCGAAGCGCAGCGCCAGCAGGTTCTGGACCGTCTCTTTCCCGAGATAGTGGTCGATGCGGTAGATCTGGCTCTCGTCCAGCACCTCGCCCACCGCGGCGTTGATCTCCTGCGCCGAGGCGAGGTCCTTGCCGAGCGGCTTCTCCAGCACCACGCGGGTGCGGCCGCTGATGAGGTCGTGCCGCTTCAGATTGTGGGCGATGGCGTCGAACAGCTCCGGCGAGGTGGCGAGGTAGAACGCCCGCACCCGGTCGAGCCCCTCCGCCAGCAGCGTCTTCAGCTCGTCCCAGCCGCTGTCGCCCACCGCGTCGATGGTGACGTAGTCGAGCCGGTCCAGGAACCGCTTCAGCGCCGCGTCGTCGAGCTCGCTCTTCGGCACGAAGGTGGTCAGCGCCTCGCGCACCTCCTCGCGGAAGGCGTCGCGATCCAGCTCCTTGCGGGAGACGCCGATGACGCGGGTGGGATCGGTCAGCTGGCCGTCGTGATCCCGGCGGAACAGCGCGGGAAACAGCTTGCGGTGCGCCAGATCCCCGGTGCCGCCGAACACGACGAGATCGAACGGGTCCACGGCCACGATGCGGCTCGTCATTGGCGCTCGCCTCCCGACATTCCATGTTGCGCATGCGAAATGTGCGCCTTGCGCCGCCCATGTCAATTGACGCCGGGCGGGCGGGTTCGCAGACGACATAGGCCCCGCCGGGGGTTCGGCGAGGCCTATGGAAGCAGGTCGCGACCGCGTTGAGCGCCGGGCTCAGCTCGGCTTGATCATGGTCTCGGGGCGCACCACCGCGTCGAACTCCTCCGCCGTGACGAAGCCGAGACGCACGGCTTCCTCCTTCAGGGTGGTGCCGTTCTTGTGCGCGGTCTTGGCGACCTTGGTGGCGTTGTCGTAGCCGATCGTCGGCGCGAGCGCCGTCACCAGCATCAGCGAGCGGCCCATCAGATCGGCGATGCGCTTCTCGTCCGCCTCGATGCCGGCGACGCAGTTGTCGGCGAAGCTGACGCTGGCGTCCGCGAGCAGGCGGATCGACTGGAGCATGTTGTAGGCCAGCACCGGCTTGAACACGTTCAGCTCGAAATGGCCCTGGCTGCCCGAGAAGCTGACGGCCGTGTTGTTGCCGAACACCTGGGCGCAGACCATCGTCAGCGCCTCGCACTGGGTCGGGTTGACCTTGCCCGGCATGATCGACGAGCCGGGCTCGTTTTCCGGCAGCACCAGTTCGCCGAGGCCCGAGCGCGGGCCGGAGCCCAGGAATCGAATGTCGTTGGCGATCTTGAACAGGCCGGCGGCCACCGCGTTCAGCGCGCCGTGGGCGTAGACATAGGCGTCATGGGCGGCGAGCGCCTCGAACTTGTTCGGCGCGGTGACGAAGGGCAGGCCGGTGATCTCGGCCGCCTTTTCCGCGAACGTTTCCGCGAAGCCGATCTTGGCGTTGATGCCGGTGCCGACCGCGGTGCCGCCCTGCGCCAGCGGATAGAGGTGCTGCAGGCCCTCCTTCACGCGGGCGATCCCGAAGCGCACCTGCGCCACATAGCCGGAGAACTCCTGGCCGAGCGTCAGCGGGGTCGCGTCCTGGGTGTGGGTGCGGCCGATCTTGATGATGTGCTCGAAGGCCGTGGCCTTCGCGTCGAGCGCCTGCTCCAGATGCTCGAGCGAGGGGATCAGCGAGCGCACGATCTGCTCCGCCGCCGCGATGTGCATGGCGGTCGGGAACGTGTCGTTCGACGACTGGCTCATGTTGACGTGGTCGTTCGGGTGCACCGGCGTCTTGGAGCCGAGCGCGCCGCCCAGAATCTCGATCGCGCGGTTCGAGATCACCTCGTTGGCGTTCATGTTGGACTGGGTGCCGGACCCGGTCTGCCACACCACCAGCGGGAAATGGTCGTCGAAGCGGCCGTCGATCACCTCCTGCGCCGCGGAGGCGATGGCGTCGGCGAGGTCGGGCTTGAGCACGCCGAGCTCGCGATTGGCGAGCGCCGCGGAGCGCTTCACCACGCCGAGCGCGCGGATCAGCGGCTTCGGCATGGTCTCGCCGCCGATCTTGAAGTTCTGGAGCGAGCGCTGGGTTTGCGCGCCCCAATACTTCTCGGACGGCACCTCGAGCGGGCCGAAGGAATCGGTTTCGGTGCGGGTCGTGGTCATCGGGCGCTCTCCGGCTTGGAAGCGGTTTCCATCCGGCGCGCTGCTTAGCACGCGCGTCACGCGCCCGCCACGCGGCGGACGGGGCGCGGGCCCGAAAGCGTTATTTCTTGCGGAACTTGTCCAGGCTCACCACCTGCGCGCCGCCCTCGGCGGGCGCCTCTTCGGTGGCGGCGACAAGGGCGGCCGGTGCGTCCTCGGCCGCGTCCGGCTCAGCGTCCTCGTCGGTCGCCTCGATCTCGTCCGGATTGTCGAACTTGAGGCCGAACTGCACCGACGGATCGAAGAACCCGGTCACCGAATCGAACGGCACCACCAGCTTCTCCGGCACGCCGCCGAAGGAGAGGCCCACCTCGAACCCGATGTCGGAGACGATCAGGTCCCAGAACTGGTGCTGGAGCACGATCGTCATCTCGGCCGGATAGCGCTCGCGCAGCCGCGAGGACAGCTTCACGTCCGGATCGGTGGTGCGGAAGGAGATGTAGAAGTGGTGCTCGCCCGGCGCGCCCTCGCGGGCGACGCGCGCCAGAACGTCCCGAACGACGCCCCGCAACGCCTTCTGCGTGAGAAGGTCGTAGCGCATGAAATCGTCGGCGGGCGGGGCGGGCGGCTCGGTCGTCGTCATGGCGAACTACATAATGCGGATTCGCGCGCAGGAACACTGCGGCGCGACGCGATTTTCGACGCTCGCGACAGGACGCCGCGCGGACGGGATCGGACATGCAAAGGGAAGGGAAGTGGAGGTTTCTGTTGCCAGGTACCTCCGAACCCCGCCTAACAGAGCTAACCCGCTAGGACTTTAAGTTGGTCTTTCAAACCGCTCACGCGGCCTGAGCAACCGGAGCATAGTTGTCGTTGGCAACTATAAAAAGGCCCGATGACGGCGGAACCATGCCGAGCGAAAGCACGCCCTTTACGCCCCCGTCGATCCTGTTTCGCCCCCGCCGAAACCCACGGAAAACCATGGGCTTGGGTGGAGGCGCCGGGTGCTGCCCCCGGGTCCGAAGGGTTTATTGCGGCAAACGTTTATCGCCATAGCCGGGTCGCCCCGGCGAACGGGAATATAGGCGCTTCGCGCGGCCGCTGGAAGAGCCTTGCGAAATCTCCGTCGCAGCCCGTCCGGCTTCAAGCTTCATCAACCATGTGCAGGCACTGTTTCCGGCACGTGGCGAGGCTTAGGCCCTCAGGAGACGATCGTGCGCATTCGGTCCAAAATTTTCGCCCTCGTCGGGGGGCTCAGCCTCGTCTCCTTCGCCGTCGCAGGCGTCGGCATGTCCACCATGACGGCCTACGATCACCAGATCGACCGGCTGAACCTCGAATCCGACCGCGTCTATTACAGCGAGCACATCAACCGCCTCATCACGCAGGTGGTGATGGAATCGCGCGGCATCTACGCCGCGGAGGACACCGCCGAGGCCAAGCCGTTCGTGACCTCGCTGCTCGCCGCGCTGCGGGAGATCGACGACGTGCTCGCGAAGTGGCGCACGGCGGTGCCGGAAGACCGGCAGGGCGTCTTCGATCAGCTGTCGCAGGAGCTGCAGCGCTTCAAGGCGTTCCGCAGCGAGACGGCGCGCCTCGCCGTCGAGGTGTCGCCGCGGGCCGCGGAAGCTCAGGGCTCCACGGACGAGAACCGGGCCAACCGCGCGTCGCTCCAGCGCACGATCGACGGTCTGACCGTGCACATCATGAAGGAGTCGCAGGCGACCCGCGACGCCTCCGACGAGCTGTACAGCGAGCGGCTGACCCTGCTTCTGCTGCTCGCCTTCGGCGGCGCGGGCGCGGCTCTGGTGATCGCCTCCCTGATCGCTCAGCGCCAGATCGCCCGTCCGCTGCAGGAGGTCGCGGTCGGCGTGCGCCGCATCGCCTCCCGCGACTACAACCTGCCCCAGCGCAAGAAGACGGCGGACGAGATCGGCGAGATCTGGTCCGACGTGGAGGTGCTGGCCGGCGCGCTGCGCGAGGGCGACGAACTGCGCGCGCTGCAGGCCGACAGCGAGAAGGCGGCGTCGCACTCCCGCCGCAAGGAGCGCGCCGCCATGGCGGACGAGTTCCAGGACAGCGTCGGCGAACTCATTCAGGCGCTCGCCGCCGCGGCGCAGGAGCTCGAAGCCACCTCGCGGTCGCTCGCGGCCAACGCCGCCCAGACCAACGCCCAGTCCTCCACGGTGCTCGTGGTCGCAAGCGACGCGGCGTCCAACGTCAACGCAGTCGCGGCCTCCGCGGAGGAGTTCGCCGCCACCGCCGCCGAGATCGGCGCGCAGGTGACGCGCACCTCCAACGCCGCCAGCGACGCGGTGGAGCATGTGGCGCAGGCCCGGGGCCGGGTGCAGCAGCTCGCCGCCGGCTCCATCAAGATCGGCGAGTTCGCGGCGCTCATCCAGGGCATCGCCGAACAGACCAACCTGCTGGCGCTGAACGCCACCATCGAGGCGGCGCGCGCGGGCGAGGCCGGCCGCGGCTTCGCGATCGTGGCGTCCGAGGTGAAGCAGCTCGCCGGCCAGACCGGGCGCGCCACTGAGGAGATCACCGCCCAGATCAACGCCATCCAGGCCGCGACCCGCGACACGGTGCGCTCGATCGAGGACATCGGCGGCGCCATCGGCGACCTCAGCCACATCGCGACCAGCGTCGCGGCGGCGGTGGAGGAGCAGCAGGCCGCGACCCAGGAGATCGCCCGCAACGTGGCGGGCGCGGCCCAGGGCGCCCAGCGGGTCAGCGAAGACATGGGTCAGGTGCGCTCCGCCGCCGACCACGCCGGCCTCGGCGCCTCCCAGGTGCAGCAGGCCGCGGCCGAACTCGCCCGCCAGTCGGCGCGCCTCGGGCAGGAGGTCGACCGCTTCCTCGCCGGCATCCGCGCCGCCTGAGGTCCTTGTGGACGGAGCGCCCGGCCGGACTCGCCCGGCCGGGCCTTGCGGCCTAGTGTGGGGCCGACGAAGCTCAGGCCCGACGCCCCATGCACGCCTATCTCGACCTGCTCCGGCGCATCCTCGACGAGGGCGCCGTCAAGGACGACCGCACCGGCACCGGCACGCTGGCGGTGTTCGGCGCCCAGATGCGCTTCGACCTGACGCAGGGGTTCCCCCTCGTCACCACGAAGCGGCTGCACCTCAAGTCCATCGTCCACGAGCTGCTGTGGTTTCTCGCCGGCGACACCAACGTCGGCTACCTGCGCGACAACGGCGTCACCATCTGGGACGAGTGGGCGGACGCCAACGGCGACCTCGGCCCGGTCTACGGCCGGCAGTGGCGCTCCTGGGCCGCGCCGGACGGCCGCGTCATCGACCAGATGGCGGACGTGCTCGCGGAGCTGAAGCGCAACCCGGCCTCCCGCCGGCTCGTGGTCTCCGCCTGGAACCCCGCCGACCTGCCGGACATGGCGCTCGCGCCCTGCCACTGCCTGTTCCAGTTCCATGTCGCGGACGGCCGGCTGTCCTGCCAGCTCTACCAGCGCTCCGCCGACGTGTTCCTCGGCGTGCCGTTCAACATCGCGTCCTACGCGCTGCTGACCCATCTGGTGGCCCATGACGCCGGCCTCGGCGTCGGCGATTTCGTGCACACGCTCGGCGACGCCCATCTCTACCTGAACCATGTGGATCAGGCGCGCGAGCAGCTCGCGCGGGCGCCGCGGCCGCTGCCGAAGCTGCGCCTCAACCCCGCGGTGCGCTCCGCCTTCGACGTGCGCTACGACGACGTGGCGTTCGAGGGCTACGATCCCCATCCCGCCATCAAGGCCCCGATCGCCGTATGAGCGTCTCCATCCGTTCCGCCGGGCCGGCCGACGCCGCGCTGGTGTACGCCTTCATCCGCGAGCTCGCGGCCTACGAGGACCTGTCCGACGAGGTGGCGGCGACGGAAGCCGACATCGCCGCCGCGCTGTCCGGCCCGAGCCCCCGCGCCTTCGCCGAGATCGCGGAGCAGGACGGCGCCCCGGTGGGCTTCAGCCTGTGGTTCTATACGTTCTCGTCCTTCGTCGGCCGCTGCGGCATCTGGCTCGAGGATCTCTATGTCCGCCCGGATCAGCGCGGGCGGGGAACCGGCCGCGCGCTGATCGAGAACCTCGCGCGCCGCTGCCGGGACGAGCGGCTCGGCCGGCTGGAATGGTCGGTGCTGGACTGGAACGCGCCGTCGATCGCGTTCTACGAAAGCCTCGGCGCGCGGCCGAACGCGGGCTGGACGGTCTATCGCACCACGGGCGAGGCGCTGGCGCGGCTCGCGGAGGGCGCCGCGGACTGACGCCGGCGCGCGGTGAGGCTCGCCTTGCGCCGGGCGCGGCGGACGATGAACTGCAGGTTGCGGGCGTAGATGAACAGGCCCATCGCCTGACCAACGATGAACACCGGGTCCTTGCGGCCGATGGCGTAGATCAGCAGCAACGCCCCGCCGCCGAGGCTGAACAGCCAGAACGCCGCGGGCACCACGCTGCGCCCGGCCTTTTCGCTGGCCGCCCACTGCACCAGAAAGCGCGCGGTGAACAGCGCCTGGGCGATCCAGCCCAGCATGATCCAGGCGTCGAGCTGGGCGACGAACACGTCGTGCAGATAGCCGCCGACGGCGTGGGCGAGGTCAGCGGGCATCCGGCGTCACCTCCAGCGCGGCGGGCGCCCGGCGGGCCCGGCGAATGAGCCACCACACCCCGGCGAGATCGGCGAGGCCGATCCAGAGCCGGTCCCACATGCCGTATTTGGAGCGCCCGGCGCCCCGGGGCCGGTCGGTCACGTCCACATGGCGCACCGCGCGGCCCTCCCGCGTCACCAGCGCGGGCAGGAAGCGGTGCAGCCCGTCGAAATAGGGCAGGGCGAGATAGAGCTCGCGGGGAAAGGCCTTGAGCCCGCAGCCGGTGTCGCGGGTGTCGTCGCGCAGCACCGCGGCGCGCACGCCGTTGGCGATGCGGGACTGGAGCGCCTTGAAGCCGCCGTCCTTGCGGCCGGTGCGCTGGCCCGCCACCAGCCCCGCCTCCGGCAGGCCGTCGATAAGGGCGTCGATCAGGCGCGGCAGGAAGACGGGATCGTTCTGGCCGTCGCCGTCGAGGGTCGCGACGATCTCGCCGCGGGCGGCGCGGACGCCCGCGCGCACCGCCGCCGACTGACCGCAGGAGGTCTCCCGCCGCAGGTGCCGCACCATGGGGTGCCGGCGGCGGGTCTGCGTGATCTCCTCGGGCGTCGCGTCGGTGGAGCCGTCGTCCACCAGCACGATCTCGAAGGCGCGGCCGGCCATGGCGGCGACGATCTCGTCCACCAGCGGGCCGATGTTGCCGGCCTCGTCCTTCAGCGGCGCGACGATGGAGACGAGGCGCTCCGTCATGGGACGACCCCATATACCACGTAGGACACGCGCTTGGCGCCGTTGATGGCGACGCCGGTGACCTCCGCCACCCGCCGGGGCGCGACGCCTTCGGACGCCAGCGCCGCGTCGAAGGCCGCCTGCTGGCGCCGCTCCACGAAGGCCGCGCGGCAGCCGCCCTGTTTCAGGAAGCGGGCGGCCCCGGCGCCGTCGGTGAGGGTGAGGTCGGTGCGCGTCAGCAGGATCAGGCTCGGCTCCCGGAACCCCGCGACGGCGGAAAGCGGCTCCGCGCAGCCGAGCGCGGGCAGCGTGTCCGCGAGCCGCTTCATGGGGAACAGCGCGTCGAGATCGCGGGCCGCGAGGCCGAACACCGCCGCCGTCAGCACCGCGGACGAAGCGAAGGCGGCGACCAGAGACACCAGCGCCCGGCCGCGCCAGAACGGCGGCACGGCCGCCGCCGCCAGCGCGACGCTGAGCGCGCCGGCGATGAGGAACGGCAGGTTCACGCCGCCGTCGAGATGGTGGATCAGCCACGCGAAGCCGAGCGTGAGCGCCAGCGGGCCGACCGGAACCAGCAGGATCAGCGCCTTCGCCCAGCGGCGGTCGAGCGCCATGCGGCCGTCCGCGGCGGTCCAGCCCACGGCGAGCGCCAGCGCCGGATAGAGCGGCATGACGTAATGGGGCAGCTTGGTGGGCACGAGCTCGAACATGAGCCAGGCGGGGATGACCCAGGCGAGGATCACCTTGGCCCACGGCTCCCGCCGCGCGGCCCAGAGGCCCGGAGCGGCGGCGGCGAAATAGGGCGCGAGCGGCCAGAACGTGCCCCAGGCCGCCACGAAGAAGGCGCCGGGCGGCGCGCCGTGGCTCTCCTGCGGGCCGGCGGCCTTCAGCAGCAGGTCCTTGCCGAGACTGTCCACGAAGAAGCCGCCGCCGGATTTCAGCCCGATCATGACGAGCCACGGCGCGGCCATGGCGGCGACGATCGCGAGCCCGAGCGCGGGCCGGAGGGACTTCAGCAGGGCCAGCGAGCGGTCGACGATCGCGAGCGCCGCGATCGCGAAGCCTGCGATCAGGGGCACGATCGGCCCCTTCACCAGCACGCCCGCGCCGACCGCGACCCAGAACAGAAGGACGATGCCGCGACCGGGCGGGCGTCGCTCGAGTGTGGCGAGATAGATGCGGATCAGCGCGCCGAAGGCGACGACCGCGGTGGCGAGCAGCGTCGCGTCGGTGGTGGCGAGGCGAGCTTCCACCGCCGCGATCAGGGTCGCGGCGAAGCCCGCCGCGCCCGCCAGCGCCCCGCGTCGGTCCATGATGGCGAGGCCGGCCCAGTAGGTCGCGAGCGCCGCCGCCAGCATGCCGAGGAAGGAGGGCAGGCGATAGACGCCGATGGCGCGGGCGGCGTCGGGCGCGCCGAGGGCCTCCGCCGTCGCGACCGACGCGGCCTGAAGCCAGTAGATTCCCGCCGGCTTGTTGTGGCGGGCCTCCTGCTGCAGCCGGATGTCGACGAAGTCGCCGCTCTCCAGCATCTGCCGCGAGGCCTGCGCGAAGCGCGGCTCGTCGCGGTCGATGGGCGGAATCGCGAACAGCCCCGGCAGGGTCGCGACCAGCGTCAGCAGAACGACGGCGATCAGCGCGACGGCGTGGCGGGGACCCTTCGACAGGTCCGGTTCGGACGGGACGTCAGGATGCGGGCGCGTGGGGTTCGATCCGTGATGGTGCGGTGCGGCAATCACCGTAGCGCTAAATCACGGTTTTGTATGTCGCGCGGATGACGTTGGGCGACGAAGGCGTCGAAGCTCGCGCCCATGGCCGCCGTCCGGCTGCCGAGCCAGGGGAAATGGCCGTGGGCGAGCGACAGCGCGCGCGCGGCTTCGTCCGCCGGAAGGTCGCCGACAGCGTAGAGATAGAGCGCCGAGGCGAGGCCCGAACGGTCCGCGCCGGCCTTGCAGTGGATCAGGACCGGCTTCGGCGCCTGCGCGATCAGCGTCACCAGAGCCTGCGCCCGCTCGGGCGAGAGCGCCTTGGTCGCCGACATTTTGAAGTCGATCAGCGTGAGCCCGTGCTCGGCCACCGCCGCTTTTTCCTCGTCGTACCAGTCCCGGCCCGGCGCCGCGCCGCGCAGGTTGATGACGGAGCCGCGGCCGTAGGTCTCGGCGAAGCGGGCGAGATCCGCCGCGCTCGGCTGCCACGAGCGGTAGACCACGCCGGCCCGCACCACGCCGAAATTGTCCGTCGCCCGCATGTAGCCGATGTATCCGACCGGGATCGCCAGACAGAGCGCGAGCGCCACCAGTCCCGCCTTCAGCATCCGCGTCATCGTTGGCCCCCGCCTTGACGCCAGCGCGTCGCCGGCTCCCGCATGCGACCTTTGGCGGAGGCGCGCGAAAGGCCGATGTCGCGGGCGCGACGCTTTGATGACGCGGCGCAACACATCGCCTGCGGCGCGCGGCGCCCCATGGCGGAGGAACGCGGGACGGTGTACGCGTGAGGGGAAGTGCGGCGGCCCGGTGGCGATTCCGGGGCCGCGCCATGTGGAACGCGTTACGGCGGACGGGACTTCGACGATGCGGATATGGATCGGAGCGGCGCTGGTCGTCGCGGCTGCGGTGGGCGGCACGGCGGCCCTGGCCCAGAGCACGCCCCAGCTTTACGCGCAGACCGAGCAGACGCTGCGCTCCAAGCTGAAGTCGGCCTATGCCGGCCAGCCGGCGCGGTTCGGCTTCGAGAACTTCCGGCGGCGCTCCGCCGGCGGCGACGAGGCGGTGTGCGGCCAGGCCACCATCTACATCGGCCGGGACAAGCCCAGCCTTGTGCGCTTCGTCTACCGCTACAACAAGGGCGACGCCGCCATCGAGACGCTCGGCGCGGAGGACACCCGCACGGTCCAGCAGCTCTGGACGCCGCTCTGCCTGCGCGGCCGCCCCATCGAGTGAGCATCCCTCTCGTCATCGTCGCGGCGGTCGCGCGCAACCGTGTGATCGGCCGCGACAACGACATGCCCTGGAAGCTGTCGAGCGATCTCAAGCGCTTCAAGGCGCTGACCATCGGCAAGCCGCTGATCGTGGGCCGGCGCAACCACGCCGCCATCGGTCGGGCGCTGCCCGGCCGCCAGACCATCGTGCTGACCCGTGACCGGGGCTTCTCCGAGCCCGGCGTGCATGTGGCGCACGAGCTGTCCGACGCGCTCGGCCTCGCCGAGGCGCTGGCGGAGGAGATGGGCGCGGACGAGATCATCAGCGCCGGCGGCGGCGAGATCTACGCGCTCACCCTGCCGCTCGCGGCGCGCATGCACCTCACGGAGGTGCACGCGACCCCCGAGGGCGACGTGCTGTTCCCCGAATACGACGGCTCGCTCTGGCGCGAAACGTCGCGGGACGAGCGCCCGTCCGGCCCTCGGGACGAGTTCGCGTTTTCCTTCGTCGATCTGGCGCGCGAGCGCGGTCTGAAGCGGACGTGATCGAACGGCGCGCGACGAAGGATTGATTTTCCGCGCGGCGCGGGCCACCTGCCCCAAGCTTGCGCGTGCTCGCGTTGAACGCGGAGGCCCCGTCGCCTATAAGCGGCGACTGACCCCACCTGACGGTCCAAGGCCTTGGGCCGTCTCGACTTAAGGACGATCGATGCCCTGGAGCAACCAGAGTGGCGGCGGCGGAGGCGGCGGCCCGTGGGGAAACAAGCCCGGCGGGCCGTGGGGGCAGGGCCCCCAGCCCCAGGGTCCGACGCCGCCCGATCTGGAAGATCTGATCCGGCGCGGCCAGGAACGGCTGCGCGGCGTGCTGCCCGGCGGCGGCGCCGGCGGCAAGGGCGTGTTCGTTCTGGCGCTGGTGGCGGTCGTGGCGTGGTCGCTCTCGGGCTTCTACCGGGTCGAGGCGGACGAGGAAGGCATCGTGCTGCGCTTCGGCGCCTATGACCGCACCACCCAGCCCGGCCTGAACTACCATCTGCCCTATCCGATCGAGACCGTGCTCACGCCCCGCGTGACGGCGCAGAACTCGATCGAGATCGGCATGCGCACGGCGGTCGGCAGCGGCGTGCGCGCCGCCTCCAGCCGCGAGGTGCCGCAGGAAAGCCTGATGCTGACCGGCGACGAGAACATCGTCGACGTGAACTTCTCGGTGGTGTGGATGGTGAAGCCGGCCGACCCGACGGCCAACCGGCCGAGCGGCGCCGCCAACTACTTGTTCAACCTGCAGAACCCGGAAAGCACCATCAAGGCCGTGGCGGAAAGCGCCATGCGCGAGGTGGTGGGCCGTTCGCGCCTCCAGCAGATCCTGACCGAAGGCACGCCCGAAACCGACGTCACGGCCCCGACCACCCCCGGCGCGCCGCCGGTGGAGCCGGTGCGCAAGGTCGAGGACGTGCAGTCGGCCGCGGTCACCGCCGCGGCGGTGCGCGAGCTGATGCAGAAGGCGCTCGACAGCTACCAGTCCGGCATCGACATCGCGCAGGTGCAGCTGCAGAAGATCGCGCCTCCGGGCGACGTGATCGCGGCCTTCCGCGAGGTGCAGGCGGCGCAGGCCGACCGCATCCGCCTCACCAACGAGGCGCAGGCCTACGCCAACCGCATCGTTCCTGAGGCCCGCGGTCAGGCGGCCCAGACGCTGCAGCGCGCCGAGGGCTATCGCGCCGCGGTCGTCGCCGAGGCCGAAGGTCAGGCGTCGCGCTTCAGCCAGGTTCTGGCGGAGTACGGCAAGGCGCCGGACGTGACCCGCGAGCGCATGTTCCTCGAGACCATGGAGCGGGTGATCGGCGGCGTGGAGAAGGTCATCATCGACCCCAAGACTGCCGGTCAGGGCGTGGTGCCGCTGCTTCAGATCGACCAGCTGGGCGCGGCCGCCCAGCAGCGTGGCGCTCAGCCGGCGTCCCGCGGCGCCGTGACGACGGGAGGCGGCCAGTGAACCGCAGCATCTTCGGCGGCGTCGCCGCCTTCGTCGCGGTCGTTGCGGCCGTAGCTGGCTACAGCGCGCTCTACACCGTCGGCCAGACCGAACAGGCGATCGTGCTGCGCTTCGGCCAGCCGGTGGGCACGGTGACGGAGCCGGGCCTGCACGTGAAGCTGCCCTTCATCGAGAGCGTGACCCGCATCGACAAGCGCATCCTCGACCTCGACCTGCCCGAGCGCGAAGCCACCGCCAACGACCAGAAGCGTCTGGTGGTGGACGCCTTCTCCCGCTACCGCATCGTGAATCCGCTGCGGTTCCGGCAGGCGGTCGGCACCATCGAACAGGCCAACGCCCGCCTGTCCAACGTGCTCACCGACGCGCTGCTGGAGGCGATCCGCGCCTCCACCTTCCAGCAGATCGTGCGCGACCGGCGCGACCAGATCATGGCCCGCATCCGGGATCAGGCGAATCGCGAGGCCGACCGCTTCGGCATCGAGATCGTGGACGTGCGCATCCGCCGCGCCGACCTGCCGGAGCAGAACTCCAAGGCCGTGTTCGAGCGCATGCAGTCGGAACGCGCGCAGGAGGCGGCCGAGATCCGCGCCCGCGGCGCCGAGCAGGCGCAGGGCATCACCGCCCGCTCCGACCGCGACGCGCAGGTCATCGTGGCCGAGGCCAACCGCGACGCCGAGAAGCTGCGCGGTCAGGGCGACGCCGACAAGACCCGCATCCTGGCGGAGGCCTACGCGGCCAATCCGGACTTCTTCGCCTTCTCGCGCTCGATGGAGGCCTATGAGAAGAGCCTGAAGACCGGCGGTCGGCTGGTGCTGTCGCCGTCGAGCCCGTTCTTCCGCTTCTTCGAGCAGTCGTCGGGCGTCCTCCCGTCCGCAGGCGCGCCCGCTCCGGCGCGATGACGGACTTCGTCGCCGCCCTCGGTCTCGTGCTCGTGATCGAGGGCGTGCTGTTCGCCGCCCTTCCGGGGGCGGCGAAACGCTCCTGCGCCCATGTGCTCGCAACGCCGGACGGTCTCCTGCGCGGCGTGGGTCTGGCGGCGGCCGTGCTCGGCGTCGGCGTGATCTGGCTGATCCGGGGATAGGCGTTCGGGCCGTCTGAAGCTCAGCCCGCCATCACCAGCGCGCGGGCCGAACGCCCGGCCTCCCCGAGCTCCTCCCGCATCTCCTTCGCCAGCGTCTCGTGCAGCTCGCGCGGCTTGCGCAGCACGCAGGTGGGGCAGAGCGCTCCCCCTTCGACGGTGTAGTAGCGGCAGCAGCCACCGCGGGCGCGGAACCGCTTCCGGATCAGCTCGGCGCCGGCCGCCGCGTCGTCGATCAGGGCGATCTCGACGAAGCGCAGCTCCTTGTTGGCCAGGGGCGAGCCGGGATGCTTCAGGAGGGCGAGCGCGTCGTCGATCGCCCGATCCTCGCAGCCGGCATGGCGGCCGGCCTCCAGAAACGCATAGGCGGTCCCGTCGGCAATGAGCCGCCACATCGCCGCGACCGGCAGCCGGCTCAGGGCGTTGAGCCGCGCGACCAGCGGCGCCATGTGGCGCTCCAGGCCTGCGCGCGCCTCCCCGATCAGCGCCGCCCGGTCCGCCAGCGTCCGCGCGTGCGGATGGCCGCGTCCCGCCGGGTCGTCGGTCGCGAAGCTCTCGCTCCCGAAGCGCAGATGCACCCGCTCCAGCGCGATCTCCCGGTCGAGATAGTGGGTGACGTAGGGCTCCAGCCGGTAGCCCAGCCGGTCGGGGTCGATGTCCGGCACAAGGCCGAAGCCCACGAGCCCTTCCGCGACCGGCCGCGCCAGCGCATAGGCGTAGGCCGAGGCCAGATAGGCGGAGCGCCCTTTGGCGTCGAGGTCAGGCGAATAGGCGCCTTGCATGCGGAGCAGGCGCGTCAGGTCCGCGTCGTCGTCGCCCCAGAGCGCGGAGAGCGGCCGCCACGGCGCGGAGAGCGGCCCGAACGAGACCGGCGCGTAGAGGCCGCGCGCCTCAAGCGCCGCCGCCAGCGCGGCGAGCGGCGAGGGGACGAGGCGCTCGGGCGCGGGGGCGGAGGTCGCGGTCATGACGCCGCACCATTCCCGTCCCGCGGCGCCGGTTCAAGTCTCCAGAGGTCGACGCCCGTCCTCGCCCCGCGCCGCGAGCAGCGCGATGATGAGGTCGGTCTGGGCGAGAACGCCCGCGAGCCGGCCGTCGCCGTCGACCACCGGCAGATGGTGCAGTCCGTCGTCGGTGAGCAGCGGCGCGGCTTCCGACAGCGGCCATTCGGGGCGCAGCGTGCGCACCGGCGTGGTCATGATGTCCTCCACCCGGGACGAGGGCGCCCGCAGCCGGCGCGCGGTGATCTCCACCCGGCGGCCGAAGCCGAGATGCGGGCCGCGCTGGTCCCACACCGCCTTCTCCAGCATGTCGCTCTGGGTGACGATGCCGACCACGCGGGCGGATTCGTCCGTCACGGGCAGGGCCTTCAGCCGCCGCTCCCGCATCAGCTCGGCGGCGGAGCGGAGCGAATCGCCAGGGCCGACCGCGATCACGTCGCGGGTCATCACGTCGCCGCAGGCGGCGCGGGGCGCCTGGCGGCTGAGGGCGTGCAGCTGCGCCCGCCGCATCAGCTCGGCCAGATCGCGGCGCCCCACGTCGAGCACCTGGCCGGTCTGCGCCAGCGCCGCGTCGAGGTCCTCGTCCGTGACGCCGACCCGCGCCGAGGGCG
>NZ_JBHTMX010000035.1:0-21894 GCF_042679725.1 Methylopila musalis | reverse complement strand
GAGCTCCTGCGGGGCGGGGCCGGGGGCGGCCAGCGCCTCCAGCGTGGCGCCGCCATAGGCGATCTCGCGGGTCAGCCGTCGCTTCAGCGCGTCCGGCGCGTCCACCGCGTCGACCGCCGCGGCGATGAGGCCGAGATCGCCGAGCTGGATCCGGGGCTCGGCCACGCCGAGCGTGGCGCAGGCGTCCAGCGCCAGCGCCAGCATCTCGGTCTCGCAGGCGAGGCTGTCGGCGCGGCCGAAACTCTCCACGCCCGCCTGCGCGGTCTCGCTCGGGCCGCCGCGCCGCTGGCGGAATATGGGGCCGGCGTAGAAATAGGCCCGCGCCGCCGCGGCGTGCGGCCCGGAGAGGTGGGCGAGGGCGACCGGGATGGTGAAGTCCGGCCGCAGGCAGAGCTCGCGCCCTTCCGCGTCGAAGGTCAGGAACATGCGCTGGCGCAGCTCCTCGCCCATCACATGCAGGAACGGCTCGCTCGGCTGCAGGATGGCGGGCTCGGCCCGGTTGAGGCCGGCGGCCTCGAAACGGTCGAGCAGGGTCGAGGGGATCGGAACCAGCGGGGACATCGGCTCGCACGGTTGGACGGGGGCGGGTTGCCCGCGCGAATAGCAGGCGCGGCCCGCGAGCGCGACCCTTTTCCCATGGCCCGCGGCCCAGACGCTCGGCCTTGGCGCGCGGGTTGCGCCGGCGGGATGCTCCTTATACGTTATAAAATAACATTACATAATGAGGACTGGCCATGGCCGACCCCCGCCTTCCCGTCACCGTGCTGTCCGGCTTTCTCGGCGCCGGCAAGACGACCCTGCTCAACCACATCCTCGCCAACCGCGCTGGCCTCAAGGTCGCGGTCATCGTCAACGACATGTCGGAGGTGAACATCGACGCCGATCTGGTGCGCAGCGAGGGCGGCCTGTCGCGCACCGAGGAGAAGCTGGTGGAGATGACCAACGGCTGCATCTGCTGCACCCTGCGCGACGACCTGCTGACCGAGGTGCGCCGCCTCGCGGCCGAAAAGCGCTTCGACGCGCTGGTGATCGAATCGACCGGCATCGCCGAGCCGATGCCGGTGGCCGCCACCTTCGACTTCCGCGACGAGAACGGCGACTCGCTCTCGGACGTGGCCCGGCTCGACGCCATGGTGACGGTGGTGGACGCGGCCAACCTGCTGAAGGACTACGGCAGCAAGGACTTCCTCAAGGACCGCGGCGAGACCGCGGGCGAGGAGGACGAGCGCACGCTGGTCGACCTGCTGGTGGAGCAGATCGAGTTCGCCGATCTGGTGGTGCTGAACAAGGCCTCGGCCGCGACGCCCGAGCAGCGCGCCGCCGCCCGGGGCGTGATCCGCGCGCTGAACGGCGACGCTGAGATCGTGGAGGCGGATTTCGGCCGGGTGGACCTCGCCAAGCTCGTGAACACGGGCCGCTTCGATTTCGAGGCCGCCCGCCGCAACCCGCTCTGGGCCAAGGAGCTGTTCGGCTTCCGCGACCATGTGCCGGAGACCGAGGAGTACGACGTCTCGAGCTTCGTGTTCCGGGCGCGCCGGCCGTTCCACCCCGAGCGGTTCTCGGCCGTTCTCGCCCGCACCTGGCCGGGGTTGGTGCGCGCCAAGGGCCATTTCTGGCTCGCGACCCGGCCGGACTGGGCCGGCGAGATGTCGCTCGCGGGCGCGATCTGCCGCACCGAGGGCGCGGGCTTCTGGTGGACTGCTGTGCCGAAGCGCGACTGGCCGGAGCATCCCGAATGGCGCGACTGGCTGAAGGCGCGCTGGGACAAGGTCTGGGGCGACCGTCGGCAGGAGCTGGTGTTCATCGGCGTCGGGCTCGACCGCGCCGCAATCGAGGCGGCGCTGGAGGAGGCGCTGGTTGGCTCGGAGGCCGGGCCGGACTGGTCGCTCTACGCGCGGCTGCCAGACCCGTTTCCGCTCTGGCGCCGGGACGCGGCCTGAGGGTAGAGGTTAGGGCCATGGCCCTGTTCTTCCGCTCGAAACGCGCCGAAGACCCCGAGCGCGCCGCCGTCTCGCGCCGGCTCAACGCTCTGGCGCGGGCGGCGCTCGCGCTCGGCGAGGACGACGCCCTCACCGTCAGCGAGATCGCCTGCGGCGATCCCGCCTGCGGCGGCGCGGAGACGGTGATCCTCGTCATGCGCGTCGGCGCCCGCACCAAGGCGCTGAAGCTCGCCATGCCCATGGCGCAGGTGACCGAGGCCGCGCTGCGCCGCGCGGCCGAAGAAGCGGCCTGAGCGCCCTTAGCCTCTCTTTTCAACGGAAAAGCGTGGTCTTATAACGCGGCCCGATCACACCCGTCGGACGAGCGTTCCCGCCGATCGCGCCCTTCGCCCGAAAGGCCGGCGAAACCCGTCCCCAAAACCGCCGGAGGCGTCCGTGGCCGGACATTCGCAGTTCAAGAACATCATGCACCGCAAGGGCCGCCAGGACGCGGTGCGGGCCAAGCTGTTCTCGAAGCTCGGGCGCGAAATCACCGTGGCCGCCAAGTCGGGCCTGCCGGACCCCGCCATGAACCCGCGCCTGCGCCTCGCAGTTGCCGCGGCCAAGGCCCAGTCCATGCCCAAGGACAACATCCAGCGCGCCATCAACAAGGCGTCGGGCGGCGAGGCGGACAACTACGAAGAGGTGCGCTACGAGGGCTACGGCCCCGGCGGCGTCGCCGTCATCGTCGAGGCGCTGACCGACAACCGCAACCGCACCGCGGCCGCCGTGCGCTCCTACTTCACCAAGTCCGGCGGGGCGATGGGCGAGACCGGCTCGGTCAGCTTCATGTTCAACCGCGTGGGCGAGATCGTCTATCCGGCCAAGGCGGGCTCCGCCGACGACGTGCTTGAGGCCGCGATCGAGGCCGGCGCCGACGACGTGGAGTCGGACGACGAGAACCACGTGGTCACCTGCGCGTTCGAGGACCTGAACGAGGTGTCCAAGGCGCTGGAGGCCACGCTCGGCGAGGCGGAGAGCGCCAAGGCCGTGTGGCGCCCGACCACCACCACCGCCCTCGACGAGGACAAGGCGACCTCGCTGCTCAAGCTGGTCGACGCCCTCGACGACGACGACGACGTGCAGAACGTCTACGGCAATTACGAGATCTCCGAAGAGATCATGGCCAAGATCGGCTGATGATCGGCGGATCGGCCGAGACGCCGGTCGGCGGAACATGAAAAACCCGCGGGCGTGCGCGTCCGCGGGTTTTTTCATGCGCGGTTTGTCGACCCGGGTTCGGATCCCGGCGCGGCCTGAGAAGCAAAACGGCCGGGACGCGAAGGTCCCGGCCGTTTCAGCGTTGGGATGCTGAGGCTGACGCCGGTCAGGCGGCCTTCATGGCGTTGGCCTTCTCGATCAGGGCCTCCGCCATGCGGATGGAGGCGATGTCGATCAGGCGGCCGTCGAGGGCCACGGCGCCGCGGCCGGCCTTGGCGGCCTCTTCCATGGCCTCGAGGATGCGGCGGGCCTTGGTGACCTCGGCCTCGGACGGCGTGAACACGTCGTTGGCGAGGTCGATCTGGGACGGGTGGATCGCCCACTTGCCCTCATAGCCGGCGGCGGCGCAGCGGCGCGCGGCGGAGAGGTAGCCGTCTGGATCGGAGAAGTCGCCGAACGGGCCGTCGATCGGGCGCAGGCCGTAGGCGCGGCAGGCGACCAGCATGCGCTGCTGGGCGAACAGCCACGGGTCCTGCCAGTGGGTCTCGCGCTTGCCGGCCTCGTCCTTGTCGGTGAGCACCGAGTAGTCCGGGTTCACGCCGCCGATGACGGTGGTGCGGGTGCGGCAGGAGGCGGCGTAGTCCGCGACGCCGAAGGACATGGCCTCGAGACGCTTGGACGAGGTCGCGATCGCCTCCACGTTGGCCATGCCGAGCGCGGTCTCGATCAGAACCTCGAAGCCGATCTTCTTGTCGCGCTTCTTGGCCTGCTCGATCTGGGTGACCAGCACGTCGATGGCGTAGACGTCCTGCGGCACGCCCACCTTCGGGATCAGGATCATGTCGAGGCGCGGGCAGGCCTCCACGATGTCGACCACGTCGCGGTACATGTAGTGGGTGTCGAGACCGTTGATGCGGATCATCATGGTCTTGGAGCCCCAATCGATCTCGTTCAGGGCCTGGATGATGTTCTTGCGCGCCTGCTCCTTGTCGTCGGGAGCGACGGCGTCCTCGAGGTCGAGGAAGATTACGTCCGCCTTCGACTGGGCCGACTTCTCCATGAAGGTCGGGTTGGAGCCGGGCACCGCCAGCTCGGAGCGATGAAGACGCGGCGTGGCCTGCTGAACCAGCGTGAAGCTCATGATATCCTCCTCGGATGTCCGAATTCTTGTTCGTCTATAACGAACGCGGCGTTTCTTGAAGCGTGTCTTTTTAGTCCGTTAGACTTACGCCTTTGTGACGCGCGCGACATATTATTCTTGGAAGGTCTTGTATACCACGGCGTCAAAGCCTGACGCCGTGGGGATCAGCCGGTGGCGCCGAAGCCCACCGCGATGCAGTTGATCGAGAGCAGCAGCGCGGATTTGGTCTCCTCGCGCTTGAACTCGTCGGTCTCGGCGCGGAAGCGGCGCAGAAGCTCCACCTGCTCGTGGCTGACCTGGTTGATGACCGGCAGGCGCTCCTCCAGCCGCTCCCGGAAGGCCGGATAGCGGAAGGCGATCTCGCCGCCGCCGGAGACGCGCAGCGCCATCTGGCAGGTGAGCGCGTACTCCTCCTCGATCATGCGGAAGATCTCCTCCCGGGTCTTGGCGTCCGGCACGAGGGTGGAGTACTCGCGCGCGATCGACAGGTCGACCATGCGCAGCGTCTTCTCCACCTCGTCGAGGATGAGGCGGAACGGCTTCGACTGCTCGAACATGCGCTTGAGCAGCGTCTCGCCCTCGTCGCCGCGCACGTCGATGAAGTTCTTCAGCGCCGAGCCGATGCCGTACCAGCCGGTGATGATGTGCCGGTTCTGCGCCCAGGCGAACACCCACGGGATGGCCCGGAGGTCGCTGAGCGAGCGGGCGCCGAAGCGCCGGGCCGGCCGCGAGCCGATGTTGAGCAGCGCCAGCTCGTCGAGCGGGCTCGCGTTCTGGAAATACTCCACCAGCCCCGGATGTTGGATCAGGTTGGTGTAGACCGCCCGCGAGGCGCCGGACAGCGCCTCCATGGCGTCGTCGAACTCCGCGCGCGAGCCGTTCTTCTCCAGCTTCGACTTCAGGATGTGCTCCATCACCGAGGCGGCGGTGAGCTCCATCTGATAGGCGGCGGTGCCGCGGTTGGAGTATTTGAACGACACCACCTCGCCCTGGTCCGTCACCCGGTACTGGCGGTTGATGGAGCCGGGGGGCTGGGCCTCGATGGCGCGGGCGGTCGGCGCGCCGCCGCGGGAGACCGAGCCGCCGCGGCCGTGGAAGAAGGCGATCGGCACGCCCGCCTGCTGGCCGACCTCGGTCAGCTTGGCCTGCGCCTTGTAAAGCTCCCAGTTGGAGGCGAAGTAGCCGCCGTCCTTGTTGGAGTCCGAATAGCCGACCATCACCTCGTGGAACCCGCCCTGCCAGCGCACCGAGCGGCGCACCAGCGGGATCGACAGCAGCTCCTTCATGATGGCGGGCGCGGCGCGCAGGTCCTCGATGGTCTCGAACAGCGGCACGATCGGCAGCTGGCAGATCTCGACGCCGGGGCTGTCGAGATAGAGCCGCGCCTCCTTGGCGATCAGATAGACGCCGAGAATGTCGTTCACCGACCGCGTCATGGACAGGATGAAGCTGCCCACCGCCTCTCGGTCGAGTTCGGTCCGCATCTCCGCCACCAGCGCGAAGGTGGCGAGCGTCTCCCGCGAGGCGTCGGAGAGCCCGTCCAGCGTGCGGCGCACGGTGCGGGGCTTCGACAGCTCCGAGGTCAGCCAGGTGCGCCACTCGGTCGATTCGACGTCCGGCGCCTCCTCGACCGGCCGCGCTTGCGTCGCGGCCCAGATCTCCCGCAGCGTGTTGGTGGTGCGGGTCGAGTTCTCGCGGATGTCCAGATTGACGGTGGAGAAGCGGAAGATCTCCACCATGCGCCGCATGGGGCGCACCTGGTTGACCGCGAGCGAGCGGCAGCCGGCGTCGATCAGGCCCTGCTCCAGCGCCTTGATGTCGTTGATGAGTTCGTCCGCGTCCACATAGAACGGGCCGGGCAGGACGACCGCCTCCTCCTTGTTGCGCTCGATGGTGGCGTCGAGCTTGCGCAGGATGCAGGTCTGGAACTGGCGGAAATGCTCGCCCGGATTGCGGGCCTGGATCGCCTCCGCGTCGCCGCTGGCCGCAAGCCGCGCCGTCAGCTCCTTGCGGAAGGCGATCGGCGTCGGCAGCGCCCGCTCGGTGATCGACAGCAGCTTGCCGAGATCGTTCAGCCGGGCGCGGAACCGGCGCATGGAGGCGCGGCCGTTGCGCTTCAGCGTGGTGCGGGTGACGTCGGAGGTCACGAACGGGTTGCCATCGCGGTCGCCGCCGATCCAGCAGCCGAACTGGAAGAAGGCCGGCACCTCGAAGCTCTCGTCCGGATAGTATTCCGCGAGCGAGGCCTCGAGCGAGTAGAGCACCTCGGGAATCATGTCGAACAGCGCTTCGTCGAAGAAGTGCAGGCCCCAGGAGACCTCGCGCTCCACCGTGGTCTTTTCGAGCTGCAGTTCGCCCGTCATCCAGATCAGCTCGATCTGGTCGCGCAGGTCCGCAAGCAGCGCCACGCGCTCGCGCTCGGTCCAGCGCGGCAGCTCCAGCTCGCGCAGGTCGAGATAGATGCGCCGCAGCTTCTCCAGAACGGTGACGCGCTTGGCCTCGGTCGGGTGCGCCGTCAGCGTGGGGCGGATGCGGATGGCCTTCAGCAGCTCGTGGATCTCGGGCGCCTTCACGCCCGCGGCCACCGCCTCCGCCAGCACGTGGGAGAAGGTGCCGCGCACCGCGTCGCGCCCCTGCGTCCGCTCCGCATGGCGGCGGCGGCGCATGGCGGTGTTTTCTTCCACGATTGACAGCAGCCGGAACCAGATGCCCTGCACCTGCAGCGCCCGGCTCAGAAGCTCGGGCGTGAGCTGGGCGATGTCCGCCTCGCCGCGCAGGATCGATTCGAGCTCCGGCTGGTGGCGGCGGCAGACCTCGATCAGCGCGTGGAACAGGATTTCGGTCGCCGCGTCCGGCGCCGTTCCGATGATGACCGGCGGCGCGAAGGGCTCGATCGTGTCGGGCATGGGCGCGGCGAACTGAGCTTGGGGAGACATCGCAAGGTCCATGTCTGCGGGCGGCGGGCGCCGTCAGGTAAGGCGAATGACGCGCGCGGCGGCGGAGAATTCAGGCGCCGCGCGCGCGTTCGGGAGGTCAGGCCGCGGATTTCAGCCTGCTCAGGACCTCTGCAACGGTCGTGCCGAAATCGCCGGGCGACGGCGCGACGGTCAGGCCGTAGTCGCGCATGATCTCGGCCTTCTCCGCGGCGCTGTCGCCGGCGGCGGAGATGATGGCGCCCGCATGGCCCATGCGCCGGCCCTTCGGCGCGGTCAGCCCGGCCACGAAGCCGATCACGGGCTTCCTCATGTTGTCCTTGATCCAGGCGGCGGCCTCCGCCTCCTGCGGCCCGCCGATCTCGCCGATCATCAGCACGGCGTCGGTCTCGGGATCCTGCTCGAACAGCTCGAGGTGGTCGAGGAAGGACGAGCCGTTGATCGGGTCGCCGCCGATGCCGACCGAGGTCGAAATCCCGACGCCGAGCGCCTTCATCTGGCTCGCGGCCTCGTAGCCGAGCGTGCCCGAGCGCGAGATCACGCCCACATTGCCCTTGAGGTAGATGTGGCCGGGCATGATGCCGAGCATGGCCTTGCCGGGCGAGATGATGCCGGCGCAGTTCGGGCCGACCACCATGGTCCGCCGCTCCTTCGGATAGCGGCGCAGGTAGCGCTTCACGCGCATCATGTCCTGGGCCGGGATGCCGTCGGTGATGGAGCAGACCAGCTTCAGCCCGGCGTCGGCCGCCTCCATGATGGCGTCGGCGGCGAAGGGCGGGGCCACAAAGGTGATGGAGGTGGTGGCGCCGGTGGCGGCGACCGCGTCCTTCACGGTGTCGAACACCGGCAGGCCGAGATGGGTGGTCCCGCCCTTGCCGGGCGTCACGCCCGCCACCACGCGGGAGCCGTAGTCGATCATCTCGCGGGCGTGGAACGTGCCTTTGTCGCCGGTGACGCCCTGGATCAGGATCGGGGTGGTCTCGTCGATGAGGATGCTCATGTCCGTCTCCCCTCAGGCCGCGCGCTTGGCGTCGGCGCAGGCCGCCACGGCCTTGGCCGCGGCCTCCGACAGGGTGTCGGCGGCGATGATGTCGAGACCGCTCTCCGCGAGGATCGCCTTGCCGGCCTCCACGTTGGTGCCCGCGAGGCGCACGATCAGCGGGGCGGTGATGTTCACCTCCTTCGCCGCCTGGATGACGCCTTGCGCGACCCAGTCGCAGCGGTTGATGCCGGCGAAGATGTTCACGAGGATCGCCTTCACCTTCGGGTCGGACAGCACCAGCCGGAAGGCGGTGGCGACCCGGTCCGGCGAGGCGCCGCCGCCCACGTCGAGGAAGTTCGCCGGCTCGCCGCCCGCGTGCTTGATCATGTCCATGGTGGCCATGGCGAGGCCCGCGCCGTTGACGATGCAGCCGATCTCGCCGTCGAGGCCGATGTAGCTCAGATTGTGCTCCGCCGCCTGCGCCTCGCGCGGGTCCGACTGGGAGGGGTCGTGCATGTCGGCGACGTTCGGGCGGCGGAACAGCGCGTTGTCGTCGAACGACATCTTGGCGTCGAGCGCCAGCACCCGGTCGTCGCGTGACACCACCAGCGGGTTGATCTCCAGCATGACGCAGTCGGTGTCGCGGAACGCGCGGTAGGCGTTCAGGATCACCTTCACCGCGGCGGAGGCCTGCCGGATGTTCAGGCCGAGCTTGAAGGCGAGCTCGCGCGCCTCGAACGGCTGCAGGCCGACCGCCGGCTCCACCACCACCTGGATCAGCGCGTCCGGATCGGTCCGGGCGATCTCCTCGATCTCCATGCCGCCGCGGGTGGAGGCGATGACGCGCACGCGCTCCGCCTTCCGGTCCAGCACGTAGCCGAGATAGAGCTCGCGCTCGAACGGATCGGCCGCCTCCACGTAGACCCGCTGCACCGGCTTGCCCTCGGGGCCGGTCTGGCCGGTGACGAGGCGCTTGCCCAGCATGGACTTGGCGGCGTCGCGCACCTCGTTGTAGGTGCGGCACAGCTTGACGCCGCCCGCCTTGCCCCGGGCGCCGGCGTGGATCTGGGCCTTCACGGCCCAGGCCGAGCCGCCGAGCTCGGTGGCGGCGTAGACCGCCTGGTCGGGGCTGAACGCCACCGCCCCCTTGGGGACGGCGACGCCGAAGCTCGCGAGCAGTTCCTTGGCTTGATACTCGTGAACGTCCATCACGAATCCTCCCTAAGCGTTCAGAGTCCTACCCGCGAGCCTGTTGTTGTCGTTGGGCGGTCAACCCAGCTTGTTCTTGACCAGCTCGTAGGTCTTTCCCGTCAGCGCGCCCGCGTCGGCGATCAGGGTCTCCAGCTCGGCGAGCCGGGCGTCCGCGAACTCGCGGTCCTTGATCGACTTGGCGTTGACGCGGACGTTGAGGGCGGCGCTCATCAGGCCGGCGTAGGCCGACTGGACCGCGACGCCCGCGTCCGAGATCACGTTGAGGTTGCCGATCTCGGCGATCTCGGCGGAGAGCTGGATCGCCTCGGCGCAAAGCCGCGCGGCCTCGAGCGGCACGTCGGTCGCGACCTTCAGCGACGCCTGGATCCGCTCCGAGCGCGCGGCCTTCTCCTCGTCGGTGCCGCGCGGCAGGCCATAGGAGCCCATCACGGCGTCGAAGGCCTTGACGTCATCGGCGATGGCGTCGGTGAGCTTGGCGCGCAGCGGCTCGGACCGGGCCAGCACCGCCTTCACCTGCTCCTCCACCTCGGCGTATTTCGGCTTGCCGATGGTGAGGTTGGCGACCATGGAGACGAGCGCCGCCCCCATGGCCCCGGAGATCGCGGCCGCGCCGCCGCCGCCCGGCGTCGGCGCTTCGCTCGCCAGTTCGTCAAGGAACTGGCCGAGAGCCTGCTCCCGCGCCATCAGGCCATCTCTTTCGCGAGCGCGTAGATCTCGTCGGCGTCGAAGGACTGCTCGGCCGAATCGAACAGCTTGCCGATCAGCGTGCGGTGCAGCTTCAGCTTCAGGCCGCCGAGGCCGAGCGCGCCGATGGCGAGCTTGCCGTGACGCTCCTTGGCCTTGTCGAAGGCTTCGAGGCCGCCGATGCCGAGCGGGGGCTGGGCGTTGTAGTCGACCACGATCTCGACCGAGGCCTCCGACGACCAGTTCTCTTCCGAGATCAGCTCGAAGCCGATGGCGCCGGCGGAGAAGATGAGGTTCGCGCCGGCGATCGCCGCCTTGCGGGAGGCCTCGTCACGGGCCTCGACGGCCTCGATCTTGACGCCGAAGCGCTTCTCGATCGCGTCCGCCGACTTCTGGGTCTTGGCGAGGTCGCGGCCGGTGATGGAGACCGTCGCGCCTTCCTTGGCGAGCATGGCCGCCGAGCGCATGCCGACCGGGCCGGTGCCGGCCAGCACCACGGCCTTCTTGCCCTTGATGTCGCCGCCGGCCGCCTTGACCGCGAGCGCGACGCCCGCCGCCGCGGTGGTGTTCGAGCCGTTGGAGTCCAGCATCACCGAGACGCGGAACGGACCGAAGAAGCGCTTCTTGACGGCGTCGAACACCGCCTCGCCGGCCGCCATGTCGCCGCCGCCCACGAAGATCGCCGTCGACTTCTTCTCGGAGCCGCCGCGGGTGTAGATCGTGCCGTCCACATAGGCGCCGACATTGTCGGGCGTGACATTGCCGTAGCCGGTCACGTGGTCCGCGCCGCCGTCATAGGCGACGACCACGTCGAACACGCTCGGGGTGGCGTCGGTGTCGAATTGGAACAGAAGCTTCTTGGTCATGATCTTCCCTGTCGCCGCGCGTCCGCGGCCGTTTCCTTAAAGACGCCCGAGGCTGCAGACCTCGCGCGGCGTCCTGCCCGCTTGGCGCGGACGTTTCAGATGTCGCCCCGCCCCGGACCCCCGCCTTCCGCGACGGCCCGGCTCGTCCGGGCGTCGCGACGGGGCTCCGGGGGTTTAAGGCGTCACTCCACGACGTTCGACGGCTTGCCGGCGACGAAGTTCTCGACGTTGTCGATGAGCTGGTCGGCGAGGATCTGCATCGCCTCCTTGCTCGCCCAGGCCACATGCGGCGTGACGATGAGGTTCGGCAGGTCGGCGTCGCACAGGATGTTGCCGTCCTTCGGGGGCTCCTGCGCCACCACGTCGAAGCCCGCGCCGCCGATCTCGCCGCTCTTCAGCGCCTCGAGCAGGGCCGCCTCGTCCACCAGACCGCCGCGGGCGGTGTTGATGAGGATGGCGCTGTTCTTCATCTTCTTGAACTGCTCGGCGCCGAACAGATTCTTGGTGTCCGGCGTCAGCGGCACATGGATGGTGATGACGTCCGACTGGGTCAGCACGGTCTCGAAGTCCACGAGGCCGTCCTGCGGGAACACGTCGTAGGGCAGCACCTTCATGCCGAGCGCTTCCGCCCGCTTGCCGATGGACTTGCCGAGCGCGCCGTAGCCGACGATGCCGAGCGTCGAGCCGGCGATGTCGTAGATCGGATAGTCGAAGTAGCAGAACTGCTGGGATGTGTTCCAGTCGCCGCGCTTCACCGAATTGGCGTAAGGCACGATCGAGCGGCGCAGCGCGAAGATCAGCGCGATGACGTGCTCGGGAACGGTGTTGAAGGCGTAGCCGCGGATGTTGGAGACCGTGATCCCCTGCGCCTTGGCCTGAACCTTGTCGACCACGTCGGTGCCGGTGGCGGCGACCGCGATCAGCTTCAGCTTCGGCAGCTGCTTCAGCACCTCGGCCCGCATCGGCACCTTGTTGATCAGGGCGATGTCGGCGTCCTTCAGGCGCTCGACGATCTCGTCGGGCGTCCAGGTCGACTGATATTCCACATAGTCGTGCGGAAAGTTCGGACGGCGGACGTTCGCGTCCACGCTTTCGCGGTCGAGAAAGACAATCTTGTGCGTCATTGCGCTCCCCATGCCGCCCGCTTCTGGCGCGGAGGGAGGCCCCGCTGCGCGTGCGGCGTTTTCAAACCCGGGCAGAATGCCCGCCGGGCGCGCGGTTTCAAG
This sequence comes from Methylopila musalis, assembly GCF_042679725.1. Classification (NCBI taxonomy): domain Bacteria; kingdom Pseudomonadati; phylum Pseudomonadota; class Alphaproteobacteria; order Hyphomicrobiales; family Methylopilaceae; genus Methylopila; species Methylopila musalis. The sequence continues at coordinate 9,710 of NZ_JBHTMX010000035.1, read as the reverse complement.
CGCGCCCGACGGATCCGTCCCGGTGTCAGGCCGCCTTGGGGGCCGCGGCCTGCGGCTCGATCGGGTTGTCGCGCAGGTAGTCCTGCGCGGCGCCGACGCCCGAGCCCGCCTTGATCTTCACGCCGTTGTCGAGCATCGACATCTCGGCGCCGGCGATCGCGCCGAGCAGCATCAGCTCGTTCAGATCGCCGATGTGACCGATGCGGAACACCTTGCCCGCCACCTTCGACAGGCCGGCGCCGAGCGCCAGATTGTAGCGGTCATAGGCGTGGCGGATGATCTTCGCCGCGTCGATGCCTTCCGGCGCCAGAATCGCCGACACGGTGTCGGAGTGCCAGCGGGGCTCCTTCGCGCAGATCTTCAGACCCCACGCGGCGACCGCCTTGCGGGTGGCCTCGGCGAGGACGTGATGGCGGCGGAAGATGTTCTCCAGACCCTCGTCCTCGATGCAGGCGAGCGACTCGCGCAGGCCGTGCAGCAGAGGGGTGGCCGGCGTGTAGGGGAAGTAGCCGGTGGGGTTGGTGTTGATCTGGTCCTGGAAGTCGAAATAGACCTTGTTCAGGCCCGCGTTCTTGCGGAGGCCGAGCGCGCGCTGGCTGACGCAGACGAAGCCGAGGCCGGCCGGCAGCATCAGGCCCTTCTGCGAGCCGGAGACGGCGCAGTCCACCTTCCACTCGTCGAAGCGGAAGTCGATCGAGCCGAGGCCGGACACCGAGTCGACGAACAGCAGCGCCGGATGCTTGGCGGCGTCGATGGCCTTGCGGATCGCGCCGATGTTCGAGGTGACGCCGGTCGCCGTCTCGTTGTGGACGACCATCACCGCCTTGATCTGGTGGTTGGTGTCGGCGACGAGAGCCTCTTCGATCTTCTCCTCGTGGGCGCCGGTGCCCCACTCCTCTTCCTGGATCTGGACGTCCAGGCCGAGACGCTGGGCCATGTCGGTCCAGAGGTGGGAGAACTGGCCGAAGCGGGCCGTCAGCACCTTGTCGCCGGGGGCGAGGGTGTTGGTGAGCGCCGCTTCCCAGCCGCCGGTGCCGGAGGACGGGAAGATGAAGACCTGGCCTTCGGTGGTCTTGAAGACCTTCTTCAGCCCCTCATAGAGCGGCTTGGTCAGCTCGGGGAAGATCGGCGAGCGGTGGTCTTCCTGGCTCACGACCATGGCGCGGAGCACGCGCTCCGGCACGTTCGTCGGGCCGGGGACGAACAGGAAATTCTTACCGGGGCGTCTCGCCATCGTTTCCTCCTAGGAGCGCGTAATTGACGCGCAAAATAAGCAGAACCATCGGGATGACTATGCGACAGGCGGTCACGTTAGACCAATGAACACGAGCCTGGCCGCACAGTCTGCTTGAATTCAGTCGATCTATTACAATCCTTCAGAGAAATTTGTAGGACGGTGAGACCGACGTAAATTCGACTTAGTCGCCTTCGGGCGCGCGCCAAAAAGCGCGCAGCCCAAAGAACCACGCGGGCGCGTGGCTGCAGCGCTAAATGAACTGGAAATGGGCCGGGGGACGAGTTCGACTTTCGCATTATGCCAGAGCGTCGCGGCCGGACGCGGCCTGCGCGGCGCCGCAAAATGTTTCTTCGATCGGGCCATAGTAAAACCGGATCGAATCGTCGCCGCGCGTCGTGCTCTCGAAGGTTGTTAACGGGAGGCCCTCAAACCGCTCCTCGCCGCCTTGCCGACGATGGCCCACGCGTGCCGACGCGGCCCGAGCCCGGCGGTGCGACAACGAAAAAAGGCCGCCCGGAGGCGGCCTGTTTTTCAGTCTTTGGAAAATGGAGCGGGCGAAGGGATTCGAACCCTCGACCCCAACCTTGGCAAGGTTGTGCTCTACCCCTGAGCTACGCCCGCTCATTTTCGCGTCGACCGCTGCCGGCCGGCGACGAGGCGGTCTATGCCCCAAGCCGCGGACGATTGCAACAGGCCCGTCGCACTTTCCTCATCCGCCGCTCGCTAGCCTGTGGACGACGCGGCGTCCGCCGCTGGAGCCTCTTGGGGCGAAGCCGTATGACGACCTTGCACGCCCCGACGCCACTCCCTGGACCTTTCCGACGGAGGGCCTCGCGCGGCGGAGCCGGGGCCGTGACACCCGCGTTCCGCTTGACCGCAGAGGGGTTTTCCGGTAGCTCCACGCGCTGGCGCGGCGGGGCCTGTCATGGGCTTCCGCGCCTTAATTGTTTGGGACCATCCCAGACTGCCAAGAAGCCGCGCCGGTTCTTCGAGCGCGGCAAGAACACGGGACAAAACGATGTTCGCAGTCATCAAGACCGGTGGCAAGCAGCACCGGGTCGCCGAAGGCGACGTGATCACCGTCGGCAAGCTCTCGGGCGACGCCGGCGCGAAGGTGGAGTTCGGCGAGATCCTTGCGATCGGCGCCGGCGAGGACGTGTCGATCGGCGCGCCCTTCGTTTCGGGCGCCTCGGTCGCGGCCGAGATCGTCGAGCACGCGCGCGGCGAGAAGGTCATCGCCTTCAAGAAGCGTCGCCGCCAGAACTCCAAGCGCAAGCGCGGCCATCGCCAGGACTACACGATCGTCAAGATCGTGGGCCTGTCGGGCGCCAAGAACTGATCGGCTGAGGCAGAAGGAGAACACCGATGGCTCACAAGAAGGCAGGCGGCTCCTCCCGCAACGGCCGCGACTCCGAAGGCCGGCGCCTCGGCGTCAAGAAGTTCGGCGGCGAAGCCGTGATTCCGGGCAACATCATCGTGCGCCAGCGCGGCACGCGCTGGCATCCGGGCGCGAATGTCGGCATCGGCAAGGACCACACCCTGTTCGCCACGGCGGAAGGCAAGGTGCTGTTCGTGTCGAAAGCCAACGGCCGCACCTACGTGAACGTCACCCCGGCCGCAGTGGCCGAAGCGGCGGAATGACGGCGGGCTGACGCGACGCGTCCCGCCGGGCCCTGATCCCCGGCGGACGGACTGAGACCGAAAGGTCCGAACGGCGGGGGAGACGGGCGATCCGTTCTCCCCCGTCGCCGTTTCGGAAGGCCGGTCTCATGCCGCCCCAGCACGACGTTTCCTCTTCAGGCCCCAGCTTCGCTCCGTCGCTGTTCGCCGAAGACTGCCTGACCGCCTCGCCCGCGGTGCGGCTGCGCCGCCTCGCACCCGCCGACGCCCCCGCCATCGCCGAGGGGCTCAGCGATTTCGAGGTCGCCCGCAATCTGGGCCGGGTGCCGCATCCCTACACGCTGGCGGACGCCGAGGCCTGGTTCGCCGGGCCGGCGCAGGACCCGGACGCGTTGCGCGCCGGCCTCTCCGTGAACGGCGCGCTCGCCGGCATGGTGTCGCTCGATCCGGTCGGCGGCGCGATGCAGCTCGGCTACTGGCTCGCCAAGCCGTTCTGGGGCCGGGGGATCGCCACGCAGGCGGTGGGCGCCTTCGTGGATTTCGCCTTCGCCGCCACCCGCCTCGGCGCGGTCGAGGCGCTGCACATGGTGGACAACCCCGCCTCCGGGCGGCTGCTGCGTCGGCTCGGCTTCGCGCCCTGCGGCGTGACGCGGGAGCGCTCGCTCGCCCGGCGCGCCACGGTGGAGCACACGCTGTCGCGCCTGACCCGGGCGGACTGGACCGCGCGCCAGCCGGCGATCGAGACGGCGCGGCTCAGCCTGCGCACGCCGACGACCGCGGATGTGGAGGAGACGGCGCGGCTGCCGGCGGACCGGCCGGTGGGTCTCGCCACCGCCCAGACCGCGGCCATGATCGGCCAGCTCGACGAGGCGCGCGCCTTCATCCTGCGCGCGGCGCGGGAGCCGCGGCCGGCGAATCTCCGGCTGCTGATGCGGCTGAAAGAGACCGGCGCGCTGGTGGGCACCATCGGCTGGCGGGCGGCGGAGCCGGGCGTGGTCGATCTCGGCTTCTGGCTCGGCGTCGACCACCGCGGCCGGGGGCTGATGACGGAGGCGGCGCGGGCGGCGATCGAGGCGGCGTTCCGCTGGGGCGCGGCCGACGCCGTGCGCACCAGCTGCCGCGCCACCGACTGGGCGACGCGGCAGGTGATCATCCGCTGCGGCTTCCAGTGGGAGGGGTCGGGCCTCGTGCGGCCCACCTCCGGCGGGCCGGTGGCGGCGGACCAGTTCCGGCTGGACCGTGACACCTTCCTGTCCTTCCGGGAATGGACGCCGGCGGCGTTCCATCTCTCGGCGGGCTGACCTTCCGTACAGCGGCCGGGCGGCGTGCGCGCCCGAGCCGTGCTATGACCTCACCGACCCGGCGGCCAGCGCCTCCGGCCGACATCAGGCGTGAAGTGACGACATGAAGTTTCTCGACCAGGCCAAGGTCTATGTGCGCTCCGGCGACGGCGGCGCGGGCTGCGTCTCGTTCCGGCGCGAGAAGTTCATCGAGTTCGGCGGCCCGGACGGCGGCGACGGCGGCCGCGGCGGCGATGTGGTGGTGGAGTGCGTGCAGGGGCTGAACACCCTGATCGACTACCGCTTCAAGCAGCACTTCAAGGCCAAGACCGGCGTGCACGGCATGGGCAAGAACCGCACCGGCGCCAATGGCGGGGACACCGTGCTGAAGGTGCCCGTGGGCACGCAGGTGCTGGACGAGGACGAGGAGACGCTGCTCGCGGACCTGACCGAGATCGGCCAGCGGATCGTGCTCTGCCGCGGCGGCAATGGCGGCTTCGGCAACGCCTATTTCAAGACCGCCACCAACCAGGCCCCGCGCCGCGCCAATCCGGGCCAGGAGGGCGAGGAGCGCTGGGTGTGGCTGCGCCTCAAGCTGATCGCCGACGCCGGCCTCGTCGGCCTGCCGAACGCCGGCAAGTCCACCTTCCTCGCAGCCGTCTCGGCCGCCCGCCCGAAGATCGCCGATTACCCCTTCACCACCCTGCACCCCAATCTGGGCGTGGTGGGCGTGGACGGCCGCGAGTTCGTGATGGCGGACATTCCGGGCCTGATCGAAGGCGCCCATGAGGGCGTCGGCCTCGGCGACCGCTTCCTCGGCCATGTGGAGCGCTGCCGGGTGCTGCTGCACCTTGTGGACGGGACCTGCGAGCACGCCGGCAAGGCCTACAAGGTGGTGCGCGGCGAACTTGAGGCTTACGGCGGCGGGCTGACCGACAAGCCCGAGATCGTCGCCCTGTCCAAGGCCGACTCGCTGTCGCCGGAGCTGCGCAAGGAGCAGCTCGCGCGCCTGAAGCGGGCCTCGAAGCGCACGCCGGTGGTGCTGTCGTCCCAGTCCGGCGAGGCGGTGGAGACGACGCTGCGCCAGTTGCTCGCCGTCATCGACGAGGCCAAGGCGCAGGAGGAGGCGGAGGCCATGCCGAAGCTGAAGCAGGAGACGTGGCGGCCTTAACGCCACTGGTTTTCTCGCCGCCGCTTTGTCTTTGCGGCGGGCGCCGACTCATGCTCCGATCGCTTTGGGCCTGCGCAGCCCGCCGCTCGCTCCCGTCTCGGGAATGGTGAATGCGCCGCCGATCATCGGTTCGACCCCTCTGGGCGGCCGGTCAGCAATGCGAGCCCTGACCTTGTCCGCCGCCCGGAAAGGCTTGAGCCCATGCGCAACTTTCTGAACGCCAAATCCATGGCCAGGGATCTCAGGGAGGCTCTGGCGAAGAAGGGCCACGCGCTGCCTCACGGCGCCTGTCTCGAACTTGTCGCGAAGCAATTCGGGGCCGGCGACTGGAACACACTGTCCGCGCTCATCGCGCGGCTGGGCTCTCGCCGGGCGCTTCTGCCGCAGGCTGCGGGGTGGCGTCCGACAACCATGACCGACGCCACGAAATTCCGGTTGGGGTTGGACCCGGATATGCCCGGCGTCGCTCTGATCGAGGCTTTTACCGACCCCGCGCTGGGGGAGGAACGGGCCGATCTATTCGGGTGTCTGATGCAGAGCGTCTCCGCCGGGGAGTATCGTGGCCGAAAGCTCCGGCTGGCGGCGAGGCTTCAGGCCACGGAAGCGGGGCTTGGCTCGATCTGGATGCGGGTCGACGACGCCACCGGGGCTGTCCTGCGCTTTGACAACATGATGGAGCGTTCGACCGACGGCGCGATCACTGGGACGAGCGGATGGACGGATCGCGCGATCGTCCTCGATGTGCCGGAACGCGCGGATAGCCTCCACTATGGCTTCTTCTTACGGGGGAGGGGGCAGGTTCGCGCTCGCGGGTTCGATCTGACGATCGTCGCCTACGATACGCCTGTCACCGATCTGCCGTCTTCGAGACGCAAGCGGAGCTTGCCCCCGCATCCGTTCAATCTGGGCTTCCACGTCCGTTCGCCGGGCTGATCGCCCGGACGGACAGGCGCGCGATCGGCTTTCGCCGCCGAACAAAAAACCGCCCCGGTCTTCCCGCGGGCGGCTTTTTGGTTTGTCAGAGGCGAGAGCGGATCACGCCGCGGCGGCCTTGGCGCCGGCGTCGCTTTCGGCCGCTTCCAGCGCGATCGCGGCGGAGGCGATGATGGCGGCGAAGCGCACGGCGGTCTGGATCGTGGCGGTCGAGACGTCGCCCTTGCGCAGCACCTCCTCGTGGGAGTCGATGCACAGGCCGCAGCCGTTGATGGCGGAGACCGCCAGCGACCACAGCTCGAAGTCGATCTTGTCCACGCCCGGATTGCCGATGACGTTCATGCGCAGCTTGGCCGGCATGGACTGGTAGTCCTTGTTCGCGGCGAGGTGCACGAAGCGGTAGTAGACGTTGTTCATGCCCATGATCGCGGCGGCCGACTTAGCGGCGGTCAGCGCCGCCGGCGACAGCTTCGGCGCGGCCTCGGCGATCAGCGCGTCGCGCACGGCGGCGTTGCGGGAGGCGATGCCGCAGGCGACGAACAGGCCGTATTTCTGCTGGTCCGTCAGGCTCTCGTCGGAGGCCATGGAGGAGAGGTTGAGCCGGACGTCCTTGGCGAAGTCCGGAATCGCCGACTTCAGCGCTTCGATCGACATGGGGATGCTCTCTCTGAGATCACGGACAGGCCGCGCCGCCGGCGCGACGCGCCGCCGCGCGCCCGGCGCGGAGGCGCCGAGAGCGTGACGGGCGTCGCAGGCGGCGACGGCGCGTGGACGGCGGATCAGGCCGCCTTCAGGGTCTCGCCGCCGACCTGGCGGTTGCAGGGGCAGAGCTCGTCGGTCTGCAGCGCGTCGAGCACGCGCAGCGTGTCCTTGGGCGCGCGGCCGACATTAAGGTTGGTGGCGTAGACGTGCTGGATCACGTGGTCCGGGTCCACCACGAAGGTGTAGCGGAACGGCACGCCGTCGGCGGAGCGCACGCCGAGGCCGTCGATCAGCTCGCCCTTGGTGTCGGCGAAGGACCAGATCGGCAGCTTGTCGAGGTCCTTGTGGTTGCGGCGCCAGGCGAGCTTGACGAACTCGTTGTCGGCCGAGCCGCCGAGCACCACCGCGTCGCGGTCTTCGAACTCGGGCGCGAGCTTGGCGAATTCGGCGATTTCGGTCGGGCAGACGAAGGTGAAGTCCTTCGGGTAGAAGAAGATGATCTTCCACTTGCCGGGGAAGCTGTCGCGGGTGATCGGCTCGAACGCCGACACGCCGCCTTCCTCATGTTCGTTGAAGCCCGGCTTCACGCCGGTGACGGTGAATTCGGGAAGGGTGTCGCCGATGCCGAGCATGGATCCGCTCCGAAACGTTCTGTGGGAGGATGTGACCGGCGCGCGCGGGCCGAGCGGGCGGGACAAAATGTCCGCCGCTTTCACCGCGCTCGCATGTGAAACTGTTTCGCATATGCGATATACGCCGGTCCAACCGATAAAAAAGAAACCACCTATCGTCATGTTCGATAGTCTGCGGCGACGCCGCGTTCGGGAGACGGGATCGTGATCAACCTGTCGCTGCGGCAGCTGCGCTATTTCGTGGCCCTCGTGGAATTGGGCTCGTTCTCGGCCGCCGCCCGCCGCGTCGGCGTGACGCAATCGACGCTGAGCGCCGCGATCCAAGAGATGGAGACCACGCTCGGCGTGAGGCTCGCCGAGCGCAGCGGCCGCCGGTTCGAACTCACCGCCGCGGGCGCCGCGCTGGTGGATAGGGCGATCTCGATCGTGGCGCAGGTGGACGACCTGCCGAACCTGCTGGCCCAGGCCGAGAGGCCGCTGACCTCGTGGCTCCGGCTCGGCGTCATCCCCTCGGTCGCGCCGTTCCTGCTGCCCCGTGCTCTGCCGAGCATCCGCGAGGCGTTTCCGGACCTCAGCCTCTCGGTGCGCGAGGCGCTGAGCCGGACCCTGATCGGCGACATCCGCTCCGGGGCGCTCGACGCCGCCATCATGGCGCTGCCGCTGGCGGTGGACGATTGCGAGACCGCGCCGTTCTGGCAGGACCGCTTCTTCGTGGCGGCCGCCACCGGCCACCGCCTCGCGGGCCGGCCGTCGGTGGCGGCGGAGGAGCTCGCGGGCGAGCGCATCCTGCTGCTGGAGCCGGGCCACTGCCTGCGCGACCAAGTGTTAAACTTGACCGGGCTCGGCGCCGAGGACGAGCTCGGCGAGGTCAAGGCCATGAGCATCGCGACGCTGGTGCAGCTCGCGGCCAACGGGCTCGGCCTCACCATCCTGCCGGAGATAGCGGTGGCGGCGGGCGTCGCCGACGGCGCGCCGCTGACCATGATCCCCTGCGACGGCGAGCGCTCGTCGCGCAGTCTGGTGCTGGTGTGGCGCAAGGGCGCGAGCCGCCGGGCGGAGTTCGCTTTGTTCGCGGAGCATCTGCGCGGCCTGTGCGAACGGCATTTCGACGCGCTCTCCGACCGGTCCGCCATGCGGCGTCGGGCTTGAACGCGCTCCCGCGCGGGCCTATGCGGAACCGCCTCACCTCCAAGACCGGCGGATTGTCGTGACGACGCCCACTCTCGCTTCCTTCAACCGCATCGTGGTCAAGATCGGCTCGGCGCTGCTCGTGGACCAGACCGCGGGGGCGCTGAAGCGGCGCTGGCTCGAAAGCCTCGCGGACGATCTCGCCCGCCACGCCCGCCGGGGCGCGGAGGTGATCGTGGTGTCGTCGGGCGCCATCGCGCTCGGCCGCACCGTGCTCGGCCTGCCCAAGGGGCCGCTCAGGCTGGAGGACAGCCAGGCGGCGGCCTCCGTCGGCCAGATCGCGCTCGCCCGCGCCTGGTCCGAGGTGCTGGGCGCCCACGCCATCACCGCCGGCCAGCTGCTGCTGACGCTCGGCGACACCGAGGAGCGCGGCCGCTACCTCAACGCCCGCGCCACGCTCGCCCGGCTGCTGGCGCTCCACGCCGTGCCGGTGGTGAACGAGAACGACACGGTGGCGACCTCCGAGATCCGCTACGGCGACAACGACCGGCTCGCGGCCCGCGTCGCCTCCATGGCGGGCGCGGACTGCCTCGTGCTGCTGTCGGACATCGACGGGCTCTACACCGCGCCGCCAAACCAGGACCCCACCGCGACGCTGATCCCGGTGGTGGAGCGCGTCACCTCCCAGGTGGAGGCGATCGCCGGCGACGCGGGCTCCGAACTGTCGCGCGGCGGCATGCGCACCAAGATCGCCGCGGCCCGCATCGCCACCGGCGCCGGCATGCATATGATGATCGCCTCCGGCAAGGTGGAGAGCCCGCTGAAGGCGGTGGAGCAGGGCGGGCGCTGCACCTGGTTCCTGCCGAGCGAGAACCCGGCCCAGGCGCGCAAGCGCTGGATCGCGGGCGTGGTGGCGCCCCGGGGCGCGCTGTTCGTGGACGCCGCCGCCGCCTCCGCCGTCAACCGCGGCCGCTCGCTGCTGCCGGCGGGCGTGACCCGCGTGCTGG
>NZ_JBHTMX010000034.1:0-21940 GCF_042679725.1 Methylopila musalis | reverse complement strand
GCCCTCGACGCGCAGGTCGACGCGGATCTCGGCTCGCGGCTGCGGCTCTCCCTGCCCGCCCCGTCCGACGCCGCGAAGGACCTCGCCGCCCGGCTGGAGGCGGACGGCTTCGGCCCGGCCTTTACGCCGACGATCGCCGCGCCCGAGGCCGCGCGCGGAGCGGCCTGACGTCGCGCGGGTTTCGGGACGCGGCGCGGGGCTTTATATGCAGGCGAACCCCACCCTCGTTCCGGAGCGCCGAACCGCCGTGGCCCAGCCGCTCGTCATCGATCTCTACGCCGATCCCGTCTGCCCCTGGTGCTGGCTCGGCAAGCGCCGGCTCGAGGCCGCGCTCGCCGCGCGCCCCGACGTGACGGCGACGCTTCGGGTGCGCCCGTTTCTGCTCGACCCTTCCGTGCCGCCGGAAGGTTTCGACCGCGCGGAGTATCTCGACGCCAAGTTCGAGGATCCCGAGCGCCTGCGCGCCGTGCACGACCAGCTCGCCGCCTTCGGGCGCGACGAGGGCATCGCCTTCCTGTTCCCCGAGATCGAGCGCTATCCGAGCACGGTCGACGCCCACCGCGCGCTGCTCTGGGCGGAGGACGAGGGGCCGCTGGCGCAAAGCGCGCTGCTGGAGCGGCTGTTCGAGGCCTATTTCACCGAAGGCGACGACATCTCCGACCCCGCCGTCATCGGCCGCGCGGCGGAGGAGGCCGGCCTCGACGCCGACACGATCCTCGAGCGGCTCGAGACCGACGATGACGTGGACACCATCCGCGACGCCGCCGAACGCGCCCGCGCCATCGGCGTCACCGGCGTGCCCTGCTTCATCTTCCAGGAGAAGCTGGTGGTGATGGGCGCCCACCCGCCGGAGGTGCTGGTCGAAGCCATCGACCGCGCGCTCGGCGACGAGGACGACGTGGAGGAGTGAGGGACGCGCCTCGCTTGAGGAGCCGCCCTTCCTTGTCCCGGCCTTGAGCCGGGACCCAGAGACGCCCCCTTCTCAGAACGAAGCTCCAACGCTGCGGCCCATTCGGGAAACCACAGCGGTTCTGGGTCCCGGCTCAAGGCCGGGACAAGAAAGGGGGGCGCGCGTGGCCGTGCGAACGCCGGCGCAAGAACGTCTTTTACAACGAAGCAAGTCGGCCCCCAGCTGCACACCCCTTGTCCCGGCCTTGAGCCGGGACCCAGAGACTCCCCCCTCCTAGAACGAAGCTCCGCCGCTGCGGCCCATTCTGGAGACCGCAGCGGTTCTGGGTCCCGGCTCAAGGCCGGGACAAGGAGGAAGACGCGCCTCTCCTTACGGGAACAGCGCCAGCTGGCCGAGGCCTTCGGTTTCGTCGAAGCCGGCGACGAGGTTCATGTTCTGCACCGCCTGCCCCGAGGCGCCCTTGATTAGGTTGTCGAGGGTGGAGAGCACGATCGCGCGGTCGGGACGGCGGTCGGCGACCACGCCGATCTGCACGCGGTTGGAGCCGCGCACATGGCGCGACTGGGGCGCGCGGCCGAAGGGCAGCACGGCGACGAAGGGCTCGCCGGCGTAAGCGTTGGCGAAGGTGGCGTGCAGATCTTCGGCGCTCGCGCCGCCCGCGAGCGTCACCGTGATGGTGGCGTAGATGCCCCGGTTCTGCGGCAGCAGCAGCGGCGTGAAGGTGGCGCGCGACGGCTTGCCCGCCGCCCGGTCGAACTCCTGATCGAGTTCGGCGGTGTGGCGATGGCGGCCGACGCCATAGGCGTGCGTTCCCTCGGACACCTCGGAGAACAGCATCTCCTCCTTGGCGGCGCGGCCGGCGCCGGACATGCCTGTGGCCGACACCACCACGATCCCGTCCGGATCGATCTGGCCGGCCCGCAGCAGCGGAACCAGCGGCAGGATGGAGGTGGTGGAATGGCAGCCGGGATTGGCCACCAGCCGGGCGGAGCGGATCGCCTCGCGGTTCAGCTCCACGAGGCCGAACACCGCCTCCTCCTGCAGCTTCAGCGCCTGATGCGGATGGCCGTACCATTCGGCGTAGGCCGCCGGATCCTGCAGCCGGAAGTCCGCCGACAGGTCCACCACCTTCAGCTCGGGCTTGCGCGCGAACAGGTCCGCGATCACCGTCTGGGTCGTGCCGTGAGGCAGCGCGCAGAACACCAGATCGATCGCGTCGAGATCGACCTCGGCGATGGTGACGAGCTTCGGCAGGTCCACGCCGTAGAACTGCGGAAACACGTCCGCCATGGACTGCCCGGCCTTGCGGTCGGCGGTCAGCGCCCGGAGCGTCACGCGCGGATGGCGCAGCAGCAGACGCACGAGCTCCGAGCCCGTGTAGCCGGAGGCGCCAAGAATCGCGACGTTGAGCGGGGCGGTCATCGTTCAGTCCTTCAAGTCGGTCGGGTGCGAAAGGTGATCCCTCGCGCGCGGAAAGCCTTAGCGCCTTCGCGATACGCTGTCCCGCGCGTCAGTTTCGTGACGGTGTGGCTATGAGGCCACCTGAAACCCGCATCGCGTAAGGACAAGGTCCTATCCGTCATGCCCGGCGAAGCCGGGTATCCGCGACTTTTCGTCGGACGCAGACGTCAACGCCCAGGTCGCGGACGCCCAATGACAAAGCTCGGGCATGACGGGACGATTGAGTCGACCTCAGATCTCCACCACCACGCGGCCGCGCACCTTGCCTTCGACGATGCTCGTCGCGGTGTCGACGATGTCGCCGAAGCCGATGGTGCGGGTCATGGCTTTCAGCTTCTCGGGGTCGAGGTCTTCGGACAGGCGGCGCCAGGCCTCGATGCGCAGCGGCTTCGGCACCGTGACGCTGTTGATGCCGAGCAGCGAAACGCCGCGCAGGATGAAGGGCGCGACCGAGGCCGGCAGATCCATGCCCGCGGCGAGGCCGCAGGCGGCGACGGCGCCGCCGGATTTGGTCTGGGCCAGCACGTTGGCGAGCGGCACCGAGCCGACGCTGTCGATCCCGCCCGCCCAGATCTCCTTCTGCAGCGGCTTGCCGGGGTGGCGCAGCTCCTCCCGCGGCAGGATGCGGGCGGCGCCGAGATCGCGCAGATAGACCGCCTCCTCCTCGCGCCCGGTGGAGGCGACCACCTCGTAGCCGAGCTTCGCCAGCAGCGCGACCGCGACCGAGCCCACGCCGCCGGCGGCGCCAGTGACGATGACCGGGCCGGAGGCCGGCAGCACGCCGTGCCGCTCCAGCGCCATCACGCAGAGCATGGCGGTGTAGCCAGCCGTGCCGACCGCCATGGATTCGGCGGGCGTCAGCCCTTCGGGCAGCGGCACCAGATACTCCGCCGGCACGCGCGCGATCTCGGCATAGCCGCCGAGATGGGTCTCGCCCACGCCCCAGCCGTTCAGCACCACCTTGTCGCCGGGGGCGAATTCGGCGCTGTCGGAGGCGATCACCTCGCCCGCGAAATCGATGCCCGGAATCATGGGGAACCGGCGCACCACCGGCGACTTTCCAGTGATGGCGAGGCCGTCCTTGTAGTTCACGGTGGAGTGCGACACCCGCACCGTCACGTCGCCGGGCATCAGGTCCGCCTCGTCGAAATCGACGGTCGAGACCGTCTGGCCCGCGTCGCCCTTGTCGATGCGCAGCGCCTTGAAGGTGGACATGAAAACTCCTTGTGCGGCGGTTCGGTCAGGTCAGGGTAGATAGAGGGGCGCCCCGGCTTCGTCACCCCGCGGCGCGCCGCGATCTCATTCGGCGGGCGCGACCCGCGCCACCGGGGTCTCTCGTATCGGCAGGTTCACCAGCCCCGACATGAGGCTGAGCGCGATCGCGATCCACCACACCACGTCGTAGCTGCCGTCGCGCTCGAACAGCAGGCCGCCCAGCCAGACGCCGAAGAACGAGCCCACCTGGTGGGAGAAGAACACGAAGCCGTAGAGCATGGTGAGGTAGCGCACGCCGAACAGCGTGGCGACGATGCCGGAGGTGGGCGGCACGGTGGAGAGCCACAGCAGCCCGATGCCCGCGCCGAACAGCAGCGAGGTCGTCGGCGTCACCGGCAGCAGCACGAAGGCGGCGATGAGCCCCGCGCGGGCGAAATAGATGGCGGAGAGCAGCAGGCGCTTCGGCATCCGCCCCATGAGCACGCCCGAGGCCAGCGAGCCGACGATGTTGGCGAGCCCGATCAGCGCCAGCGTCCAGCCGCCGATCGCCGCCGGCACCCCCTTGTCCAGCAGGAACGGCGGCAGATGGGCGGTGATGAAGGCGAGATGGAAGCCGCAGGTGAAGAAGCCCGCGATCAGCATCCAGTAGCTCGGCGTGGCGAAGGCCTCCTTAAGCGCGCCGCGCACGGTGTCGGGCCCGTCGGCGCGGGTCACGCCGGCGGCGTCGGAGCGCGGGGTGGCGAGCGCCAGCGAGAGCGGAATCACCAGCAGCATCAGGGCGGCGAAGACGAGCACGGTCGCCTCCCAGCCGTAGCCCCGCACCAGCGCGGAGGCGAAGGGCGAGAACACGAACTGCCCGAACGACCCCGCCGCCGTGCCGAGGCCGAAGCCGATGTTGCGCCATTCCGCCGGCAGCAGCTTGCCGAAGGCGCCCAGCACCAGCGAGAACGAGGCGCCCGCGAGCCCGAAGCCGATCAGCGCGCCGGCGCTGAGATGCATGGCGAGCGGCTCGGTGGAGAGCGGCATCAGCGCAAGACCCGCCGCATAGAGCAGCCCGCCCGCCATCAGCACCCGGGTCGCGCCGAACCGATCCGCGATCGCGCCCGCGAAGGGCTGGCCCACGCCCCACAGCAGGTTCTGGATCGCGAACGACATGGCGAACACGTCCCGACCCCAGCCGTGGGCGTCGGAGATCGGCGTCAGCAGCAGGCCCACCGCCGAACGCGGCCCGAAGGTCAGCGCCGCGATGGCGCAGCCGCACAGGATGACGATCAGGGGCGACCGGGCGGAGACGGACATGGCGGCGCCTCGGGGCGAGGATGGAAACGGAGCCGCACCCTACGCCGCCCGCGCCCGCCCGCCTCATGAAACTCGATGATGGAAACGATCGCAGCTGTTGATGACGCGGCGCGACGGCTTAAGCGCCGAGCCGGATCGGCCCAACACGCACATCGTCATGCCCGGCGAAGCCGGGTATCTACGACTTTGTCCCCGCCATGGCTCGCGGGCTTAAGTCGTGGATACCCGCGCTATGCGCGGGCATGACGTGAATGGATCAGGCTCATTCGTCGCCGAACGCTTACGCCTTCTTCAGGAACTCGGTGCGCAGCACGAGGCCCTTCATCTTGGGCGCGTTGCATTCGATCTCGGCCGGATCGCCGGTGAGGCGGATGCCCTTGATCAGGGTGCCGCGCTTCAGCACCGCGGACGTGCCCTTGACCTTGAGGTCCTTGATCACCGTCACCGAGTCGCCGTCCGCCAGAAGGGCGCCGTTGCTGTCCCGAACCTCATCCATGTCCAAACCCCGTGTCGCCGACGTTAAATAGCCAGCGCCTTCTCGAACACGGTGAGGCCCGTAAGGCAATCCTCCATCGCGCGGCGGGCGCGGGGACGCGGGCAATCGAGCGCCTTGGCGACGGTCTCCAGCCGGTGGTTCGGCAGGTCCTTCACCCGCGACTGGGCGAAGCGCATGGCGCAGACGGTCTCCGCCGGGGCGGTGAGGCCGGCGCGCTCCGCCTCCGCCAGCAGGAAGGCGTGGTCGAACGGAATGTTGTAGGCGACCAGCGGCGCCGGGCCCACGAAGGCGAAGAACCGCTCCAGCGCGTCCCGCGGCTCGGGCGCGTCCACGAAGGCGGCGTCGTCGAGGCCGGTCATGGCGCGGACGAAGGCGGGGATCGCCCGGTCCGGCTTCATCAGCGTCTGGAAGGTCGAAAGCTCGCCGCTGGCGCGATCGAACCGGAGCGCCGCGATCTCGATCACCCGGTCCCGCTTCGGCGTCAGCCCGGTGGTCTCGAGGTCGAAGAAGACATAGGGCGTCTCGCCGGCGGCGATGCGTTCCAGAGGCGTCGACATGTGATTCCGTCATTTCCGCGCGTCCGGAAAGGGTTAACACCCCCGGCCGCCGACCGCGCAACCGGAAACGCCGCGCCGGCCGCTTTTCCCCAAGCGCCGGCCATGGCATAGGCTCCACCCCATGTCGCACAACACCTTCGGCCACCTGTTCCGCGTCACCACCTTCGGCGAAAGCCACGGCCCCGCCATCGGCGCCGTGGTGGACGGCTGCCCGCCGCGCCTGACCTTCCGGCGCGACGACGTGCAGGCCGCGCTCGACCTGCGCCGCACGGGCCAGTCGCGCTTCACCACCCAGCGCCGCGAGCCGGACGAGGTGGAGATCCTGTCCGGGGTGATCGACGACGGCGCGGGCGGTCTCACCACCACCGGCACGCCGATCGGTCTGCTGATCCGCAACGTGGACCAGCGCTCCAAGGACTACGCCAACATCGCCCAGAGCTACCGGCCGGGCCACGCCGACATCGCCTACGACCTGAAATACGGTTTGCGCGACCATCGCGGCGGCGGCCGCTCCTCCGCGCGCGAGACCGCCATGCGCGTCGCGGCCGGCGCGATCGCGCGGCTCGTGGTGCCGGACGTGGTCATCCGCGGCGCGCTGGTGGCCATGGGCGAGATCGAGATCGACCGCTCCCGCTGGGACTGGGACGAGGTGGGGCGCAACCCGTTCTTCTGCCCCGACCCGGTCGCGGCGAAGGAGATGGAGGCCTATCTGGACGGGATCCGCAAGGCGGGCTCCTCCATCGGCGCTGTGATCGAGGTGGTGGCCGAGAACGTGCCCGCGGGGCTCGGCGCGCCGATCTACGGCAAGCTCGACGGCGACCTCGCCGCCGCGCTCATGAGCATCAACGCGGTGAAGGGCGTGGAGATCGGCGCGGGTTTCGCCGCCGCGCGTCTGACCGGCGAGGAGAACGCCGACGAGATCCGCGCGGGCGCGGACGGTCGTCCGGAGTTCCTGTCCAACAAGGCCGGCGGCGTGCTCGGGGGCATCTCCACCGGTCAGCCGGTGGTGGCGCGCTTCGCGGTGAAGCCGACCTCGTCAATCCTCACGCCCCGCCGTTCCATCGACACGACCGGCGCTGAGGTGGACGTCTCCACCAAGGGCCGCCACGACCCCTGCGTCGGCATCCGCGCCGTGCCGGTGGGCGAGGCCATGATGGCCTGCGTGCTCGCCGACCACGCCCTGCGCCACCGCGGCCAGAACGGCTGAGGGGGGTTCTCTCGCGTTCCTGTCCGGGCGCCCGAGAACCCGCCGCGACCTGATGCGGCTCCCTCCATCGTCATGCCCGCGCCTTCGCGCGGGCATCCACGACTGCCTGCTCGCCGACGCTTGACGCGTGAAGTCGTGGATGCCCGAGACGAGCTCGGGCATGACGGGACATATCCGCTGGCGTCGGCGCCCGCGAACGGCTCCGAAACCCGACGCTCAGCCCTTCGCCAGCCGGTCGAACGCCATCAGGCGCTTGAGCAGGTCGGGCAGCTCCTTCAGCAGCGCCATGTTGGGGCCGTCGGAGGGGGCTCGGCGTGGGTCGGTCCTACCCGTCATGCCCGCGCCTTCGCGCGGGTATCCATGACTTCCTGTACCCGCGAGTGGCCTAAAGTCGTGGATGCCCGAGACGAGCTCGGGCATGACGGGAATGTCGGCGCCCGAACGGCTCCGAAATCCGACGCTCAGCCCTTCGCCAGCCGGTCGAACGCCATCAGGCGCTTGAGCAGGTCGGGCAGCTCCTTCAGCGGCACCATGTTGGGGCCGTCGGAGGGGGCGTGGTCCGGGTCCGGATGGGTCTCGATGAACACGCCCGCGACGCCGACCGCCACCGCCGCCCGCGCCAGCACGGGGACGAACTCGCGCTGCCCGCCGGACGACGTGCCCTGCCCGCCCGGCTGCTGCACCGAATGGGTGGCGTCGAAGATCACCGGCGCGCCGGTCTTCGCCATCTCCGGCAGGGCGCGCATGTCGGTGACCAGCGTGTTGTAGCCGAAGGACGCGCCGCGCTCGGTCAGCAGCACGTTCGGATTGCCGGCGCCGGTGAGCTTGGCCACCACATTCTTCATGTCCCAGGGGGCGAGGAACTGGCCCTTCTTCACGTTCACCACCCGGCCCGTGGCGGCCGCCGCCAGCAGCAGGTCGGTCTGGCGGCACAGGAACGCCGGAATCTGCAGCACGTCCACCGCCTCGGCCACCGGCGCGCACTGGTGGGCGTCGTGCACGTCGGTCAGCGTCGGCAGGCCGAGGCTATCGCGGATTTCGGCGAACACCGGCAGCGCGGCCTTCAGCCCCATGCCGCGCTGGGCGGTGGCGCTGGTGCGGTTCGCCTTGTCGAACGAGGTCTTGTAGACGAGCCCGATCCCGAGCGTCACCGTGATCTCCTTCAGGGCGGAGGCCACCTCCAGCGCATGGGCGCGACTTTCCATCTGGCAGGGGCCTGCGATCAGCGCCAGCGGCAGATCGTTGCCGAAACGGACGGAGCCGACGCCGACGACGGCGGCGGGGCGGGCCTCAAGCGGTGCGTTCATGATCGGTCTTCCACACGTGCGGGCCATGCCCGGCGCACGGCGGGACGTCCGCGACGAAGACGGACGTGACGCCGAGCAGGATCGGCCGCTGGCTTAGCAGTCCGGCGCTCAGGCTTCCAGCAGCAGCGTCAGACCGGTGAGGCGCTCGGGCGGGACGCGGGCGGCGACGGGGGCCTTCAGCCGCAGCGCCGCGATCCGCAGTTCGGGCCGCGCTTCGACCGCGACGCCCGTGCGGCGGAGGACGGCGTCGGGCGTCAGCACCTCGATCTCGCCGCGCGGCGTCTCGAAGGCGAGGCCGGACGAGGTGGCGCGAAAGGCGTCGATGCCGGTGAAGGCGCGCAGGAACACGTGATGATCGGACGGGTTCTCCGCCGTCAGGATCACGCCCGCCACCGCGCTCGCGCCGTTCGGATGGTCCTGCGCCGCGGCGTTCCAGAAGTTCTCAGGCCGCTTCTGCTCGCAGGCGAAGAAACAGAGGTCCGGCGAGGCGGCGTCCACCGCAAAGGCGAGCTCGAACGCCACATCGACGGCCGCGCCGTCCGCCCCGACGCCGCTGCGCTCGAAGAAGAACGGCGCGAAGTCGCCGACGCCCGCGCGTGCGAACAGGCCGGCGTCCGCGGCAGCGTTCCGGCTTTCGAGCACGAGGCCGGATGGCCCCTCGCCCGCGCGCGCCAGCCGGTCGCGCTGGAACGCGTCGAAGGAAAAGAAGCGCGGGCCGTGCTCCGAGACGAGCGCCGGATCGGCGATCGTCAGCAGCTCCACGAAGAAGCCTGGAAACTGGACGATCCGGTTCTTGGTGCCGAAGGGATGGCGGTTCTCGCGCCCGACCTGAAAGCCGAGCGCGCCCCACGCCTGCGCCGCCGCGTTGAGATCGCGAACCAGAACGACGATGTGATCGAGGCCGCGCGGCGACGCCACGCCGTCAGATCCCGAGCTTGCGCTTCAGGATGTCGTTCACCGCCTGCGGGTTGGCCTTGCCGCCGGAGGCCTTCATCACCTGCCCCACGAACCAGCCGATCAGCGTGGGCTTGGCTCGGGCCTGCTCCACCTTGTCGGGATTGGCGGCGATGACCTCGTCGCAGACCTTCTCGATCGCGCCGGTGTCGGTGACCTGTTTCAGGCTGCGGCTCTCCACCAGTTCGCGCGGGTCGCCGCCCTCGGTCCAGAGGATTTCGAACAGGTCCTTGGCGATCTTGCCGGAAATGACGTTCTCCGAAATCAGGCCGATCAGTCCGCCGAGCTGCGCGGCGGAGACCGGGCTGCGCTCGATGCCGAGGCCTTCCTTGTTCAGCCGGCCGAACAGCTCGTTGATGGTCCAGTTGGCGGCGAGCTTGGCGTCGCCGGCGGCCGCCACCGCCTCGAAGAAGTCCGCGCTTTCTCGCTCCAGCGTCAGCACCATGGCGTCGTAAGGGGTCACGCCGTACTGGCTGATGAAGCGCGCCTTCTTGGTGTCCGGCAGCTCGGGCAGCGCGGCTTTCAGCTCGTCCACCTCGGTCTGCGCGACGGTCAGCGGCAGCAGGTCCGGATCGGGGAAGTAGCGGTAGTCGTGCGCCTCTTCCTTGGACCGCATGGCGCGGGTTTCGCCCTTGTTCGGGTCGAATAGGCGGGTCTCCTGATCGACCGCGCCGCCGTCCTCGATGATCCCGATCTGGCGCCGCGCCTCCACCTCGATCGCCTGACCGATGAAGCGGATGGAGTTGACGTTTTTGATCTCGCAGCGGGTGCCCAGCGGCTCGCCGGGGCGGCGCACGGAGACGTTCACGTCGGCGCGCAGGTTGCCCTTGTCCATGTCGCCGTCGCAGGCGCCGATGTAGCGCAGGATGGTGCGCAGCTTGGTGACATAGGCCTTGGCCTCGTCGGAGGAGCGCATGTCGGGCTTCGACACGATCTCCATCAGCGCCACGCCCGAGCGGTTCAGGTCCACATAGGACGAGACGGGATCGAGGTCGTGGATCGACTTGCCGGCGTCCTGCTCGAGATGAATGCGCTCGACGCCGACCGTGATGGCCTCCCCCTCGCCCATGTCCACCGTGACCTCGCCCTCGCCCACGATCGGGCTCTTGAACTGGGAGATCTGGTAGCCCTGCGGCAGGTCCGGATAGAAATAGTTCTTCCGGTCGAAGGTCGAGGTCAGGTTGATGGCGGCGTTGATCGCGAGGCCCGACCGGATGGCCTGCCGCACGCATTCCCGGTTCAGCACCGGCAGCATGCCAGGCATGGCGGCGTCCACCAGGCTCACATGGCTGTTGGGGCTGGCGCCGAAGCCGGTGGAGGCGCCGGAGAACAGCTTGGCCTCGGAGGTCACCTGCGCGTGAATCTCCATGCCGATCACCACTTCCCAGTCGCCGGTGGCGCCGGAAATGA
Source organism: Methylopila musalis (assembly GCF_042679725.1). NCBI lineage: Bacteria > Pseudomonadati > Pseudomonadota > Alphaproteobacteria > Hyphomicrobiales > Methylopilaceae > Methylopila > Methylopila musalis. The sequence continues at coordinate 11,124 of NZ_JBHTMX010000034.1, read as the reverse complement.
GCCTGGAGCTTGCGGGAAGGCGGGAGGGAGCGTTCATCGGTACGGCGCGGCCTTGGACGATCGGGAGGGGAGTCGTTCAGCCACGTTCCTAGACCTATGTTAACGTGGGTGACAACTGCTAGCTTGGATGACAACTCCTTGTCCGCGCTCGAGAGGAGGCGCGCCATGAACGTTCGCCACGCTCCTGCGATCGACCACCACGCCGCCGAGCTTCAGCCCGGCATGGCCGTGCCGGTGGAGGCGTTTCTCGCCTGGCTCGACACGCAGGATGGCAAGCACGAATACGACAGGGGAACTGTGGGCATGATGGTGCGCGTGACGGCGAACCACGCCAAGCTCGTCTGGAAATTCGTCGTCGGACTGACGGCCCGCCTCGACGTCGATCGGTATCAGGTGTTCTCTGAATCCTTCGGCGTACGCACGGGCGGCAGCATCCGCTTTCCGGACATCCTGGTGCAGGCCCCCGAACCGGACGGAAGCGCGCTGGAGTCGAAGACGCCGCTCGTGATCGTCGAGGTGCTGTCGCCCTCCACCGCCTACACAGACCATGTGGTGAAGCGGGACGAGTATCTCGCCCTGTTCTCGCTGCAGGCCGATGTGGTGGCGGAGGCCAATGCGCCGAAGCTCACGCTGTGGGCGCGCGGGGCGGATGGGGAGTTCCCGCTCGCGCCGGTCGAGATCGAAGGACTGGACGCGACGCTGCCGCTGGACGGCCTCGGCGTCGAGCTGCCGCTGGCGGAGCTTTATCGCGGCGTGAGCGGCCCGAACGGCGGGTGAGCCCGCCGCCTTGCGGGCGCGTCACATGCCGCGTTGAGAGAACGAAATCGGCTGGCTGAAGCTTTTCTGCGCGCAGGGGTAGCCCGCCGGCATGGCGGGAAACCAGTCGGACGCCCGCCGGACGATCTTCACCGCCTCCCGATCGAAGGACGCGCTTCCCGACGTTTTGGCGACCTCGGCGCGCAGCAGCTTGCCGGTTCGGTCGAGCGTGAAGCGCACGACCGTGCGCCCCCGGCCCCGGATCAGGTACGCGCCGCCCGGCGGGCGCATGTGCATCATGATCATACCGACGATCGTGCGGTGATACTTTTCGATGTCCCGCCAGCTCGGCTCCGGGACGCCGCCGGTGTTCACGACATCGCCGCTGCATTTCGCCCAGCTTGGTCCGGCCGCCGTAGCGGGCGACGCCAGCAGCGACAGTCTGGCGATGCCGAGCGCGAGACAGCGAACAAGATGCATGGGCAAGCCTTGGAAAGCGGGAATCGCTGCGGCGCTCCGACGATCGGCCCGCCCCTGATCGCCGCACTCTGGCGCACGGACGGCGCCGACGCCAGCGCGATGAAATCGCCCGCTGCAACCCGCAGGCTCAGCCCCGCGCCCGCTCCATCAGCCGGCGCTCATGGGCGATGAACTCGGTCATCATCGCCCGCCACAGCCGATCGGCGAGATCGGGGTCGAGGCCATGCGCGGCGGCCAGCTCGCGGGCGTTCTCCGCCACCTGCTCCACTCGCCAGGGCACCAGCGCGATCTCGGGATCGTTCTTGATGCGCGCGGCCTCCGCGATGCAATGGGCGCGGGCGGCCATCAGCGGCATCAGCTCCGCGTCCAGCGCGTCGATCGCGGCGCGCACCTCGTCCATGGAGGCGTAGACGGGACGCGCGGGCGCGCTCACCACCAGCGCTCGGGCCGGAAGCCGCCGCCGGCCGCGTCCTCGATCACCGAGGCGGCGGAGAACAGCGTCTCCTCGTCGAATGGGCGGCCGATGAGCTGCAGCGCCAGCGGCAGCCCTTCCGCCGATTTGCCGGCGGGCACGGAGAGGCCCGGCAGGCCGGCCATATTCACCGTCACCGTGAACACGTCGTTGAGATACATCTCCACCGGCGAGGCGTCCGCCTTCTCGCCGAGCCCGAAGGCGGCGGAGGGCGTGGCGGGGGTGAGGATCGCGTCCACGCCGTTGGCGAAGGCGGTCTCGAAGTCGCGCTTGATCAGCGTCCGCACCTTCTGGGCGCGCACATAATAGGCGTCGTAATAGCCGGCGGAGAGCACATAGGCGCCGATCATGATGCGGCGGCGCACCTCCGGGCCGAAGCCGGCGGCGCGGGTGTTTTCGTAAAGCTCCACGATGTCGCGGCCCGGCACGCGGGCGCCGTAGCGTACGCCGTCGTAGCGGGCGAGGTTCGAGGACGCCTCCGCCGGCGCCACGATGTAATAGGCCGGCAGGGCATACTTGGTGTGCGGCAGCGACACCTCGACCACCTCGGCGCCGGCCGCGCGCAGCCAGGCCGCGCCCTGCTCCCACAGCGCCTCGATCTCGGACGGCATGCCGTCGACGCGGTACTCCTTCGGCAGGCCGATCCGCAAGCCCTTCACCGAACGGCCCACGGCGGCCTCGAAGTCCGGCACCTCCCGGTCGGAGGAGGTGCTGTCGCGAGGATCGTGCCCGGCCATGGCGCCGAGCAGGATGGCGGCGTCGCGCACGTCGCGGGCGATCGGCCCCGCCTGATCGAGCGACGAGGCGTAGGCCACGATGCCCCAGCGCGAGCAGCGGCCGTAGGTGGGCTTGATGCCGACCGTGCCGGTGAAGGCCGCTGGCTGGCGGATCGAACCGCCGGTGTCGGTGGCGGTGGCGCCGAGGCAGAGCGCACCCGCGACCGCAGCCGACGAGCCGCCCGACGAGCCGCCCGATGTCAGCTTCACGCCCGATCCGGCGCGCCGCCACGGGTTGACCGAGGGTCCGAAGCGCGAGGTCTCGTTGGACGAGCCCATGGCGAACTCGTCGTTGTTCAACTTGCCCAGCATCACCGCGCCTGCGTCGCGCATCTTGCGCGTGACGAAGGACTCGTAGGGCGGCGTGAACTCGCCGAGAATGTTGGAGCAGGCGGTGGTGCGCACGCCCTCGGTGCAGAACAGGTCCTTCACGCCGAGCGGCAGGCCCTCCAGCGCGCCGGCCTCGCCCTTCGCGATGCGGGCGTCGGACTCGGCGGCGCGGGCGAGCGCGATCTCCGGCGTCTCCAGCACATAGGCGTTCAGCGCCCGGCCGGCCTCCATGGCGGAGAGATAGGCGCCCGTCAGCTCGGTGGCGGAAAAGTCCTTCGCCGCCAGCTTCTTGCGGGCTTCGGCGAATGTGAAATCGAAAAGATCGGACATCGGCAACCTGAATGAGCGGCGGATCAGCGGGCGGCGGCGATCACTCGACGACCTTGGGCACGACGAAGAAGTCGCCTTCCCGCGCCGGGGCGTTTCGAAGCACCTCTTCGGCGTTCTCACCGTCGGTCACCACGTCCTCGCGCAGGCGCAGACGCATGGGCGCGACGCTGGTCATGGGCTCCACGCCGTCCACGTCGAGTTCCTTCAGCTCCTCCACGAAGGCGAGGATAGCGTCGAGCTCGCCCTTCAGCTTCGGAACCTCGTGGTCCTCCACCTTGATGCGTGCAAGCTTGGCGACGCGGCGGACGGTGGTTTCGTCGACGGACATCTCGATCCTTCAGAACGCGCGGCGATATCAGTCAATATTGATTGACGGTGCGCTCTAGCATGGGCCGTTCAAGGGCGACAAGAACTCACCAGCCCTCGACCGGCGTGGTCGCGGCCTTGCGGGCGCGCTTGTCGAACAGGCAGGCCACGCGCTCGGGCGTTCCCTTCCTGCGGCCGGAGGCGACGCGGCCGTCCAGCACCAGCGCCGAATGCGCCTCGAACTCGGCCGCGGTCCCGCGCGGCGTGGCCTTCGCGAGGCGCGACGCCCCGGCGCAGGCCTTCGCCACCTCGGCGGCGTGGGCCTTCCACGCGTCCGGCGAGGCCGCCTGCGCGGCGCCTGCTCCGAACGCGACCAGCGTGGCGAGAACGAGCGCGCCGAGCGCCCTCACCCCTCGACCTCGAACGCCTCGCCGATCTTGGGCACCTTCACGGTGGTGCCGCGCACGCTGTCCATCAGCTCGACGAAGCGGTCGGCGCTCTGGTCGAGGATCGGCATGGTGGCGTAATGGCACGGCACCACGAGGTCGAAATCGAAGAAGTGGCGGCAGGCGTAGGCGGCCGTCTTGGCGCCCATGGTGAAGCGATCGCCGATCGGCACGAAGCCGACGGTCGGAGCGTAAAGCTCGTTGATCAGCTTCATGTCGCCGAAAATGCCGGTGTCGCCCATGGCGTAGACCACCGGCTCGTCCTCGCCGTCGGGGGTCACGATCAGGCCGTGGGGATCGCCGAGGTCGTGGGAGACGCCGTTCTCGTCGATATGCGCCGACGAGTGGAAGGCCTGCGTCATGGTCACGCGGAAGCCCTCAAGCGAGATGGAGCCGCCGGTGTTCATGGGCTCCAGCGCCTTCACGCCTTTGGAGCCGACCCACATGGCGAGGTCGAAATCGGCCACCACCGTGGCGCCGGTCTCGGTCGCGATGGCGACGGTGTCGCCCACATGGTCGAAATGGCCGTGGGTGAGCAGGATGTGCGTCACGCCCTTCACGGCCGCCGCCTTGTCGCCCTTGAACTGGCCGTTGTCGAGGAACGGGTCGATCAGCACGACCTTTGAGCCGAAATCGAGCCGGAAGGCGGAATGGCCGAACCAGGTGATGCGCATGGGGGCGTCGTCCTTGTGCGGTGTGATCGGGCGCCACGAGTCGGGGGCGGAGAATAGGAGCAGCGCGCGAGAGAACAAGCGCGGAAACGGTCTTCCGACCATGGCGCGGGCGTAAAGCGGGTGCTACGGACACGCCATGTCATCGATTTTCGACGATTTTCACGCCTTTGTGGCCGCCCTGCCCAATCGTGGCGCGCTGATCGGTCTCGACCTCGGGACCAAGACGCTCGGCGTCGCCGTCAGCGATCCGGGCTGGATGATCGCCTCTCCCGTCGAAACCATCATGCGCAAGAAGTTCACGCCGGACGTGGACCGGCTGCTGCAGATCTCCGACAGCCGCAAGGCGGTGGGCCTCGTGCTCGGCCTGCCGGTGAACATGGACGGCACCGAAGGCCCCCGCTGCCAGTCCACCCGCGCCTTCGCCCGCAGCCTTTCGGGGCGGACGCCGCTGCCGATCGCGTTCTGGGACGAGCGGCTCTCCACAGCCGCGGTCGAGCGGATGCTGATCTCCTTCGACGCCACCCGCAAGCGCAGGGCCGAAGTGGTGGACAAGCTCGCCGCCGCCTACATCCTCCAAGGCGCGATCGACCGGATGAGCGCGCTGTGGCGCGACGGCCAGCCGCCGTTCTGACGCGAAAACGGCCCGGCGGGGGGCCGGGCCGTTCAGACAGACGGGATGCGCTCAGCAGGGCCGGTAGGTGATCACCTTGACCGGGTAGCCGTAGGCGTCATGACGCCACGAGGTGAACCGGCACTCGCCGCCATAGCCGTAATAGACCGGCGCGGGGCGCGCCTCGCTGGCGAGGACCGCGCCGGTGGCGAGGCCGAGCGCGCCGAGCGCCGCCGCGCCGCCCCAGCCGGGGCCGCGATGATACCCGTGATAGTAGCCGGGCCCGCCCCAGCGGGGCCCGCCCCAATGCGGGCCGCCCCATCCCGGATGGGCGTAGCCGCCGGGGCCATGGCGGAAGGGCTCCGCGCTGGCGGGAGCCGCGGCGAGGCCGGCGACGCCAAGCGCGCAGACGGCCGCGGCAAGTGTGGTGCGAAGAGACGACATCGAACTGTCCTCATTCAAGGAAAGTCCGCCGAAAGCATACGGACTGCGCCGCCCCGTTATGGGAAGCCTCTTCGGTGGGCTCAGCCAATAAACGCGAAACCCGCCCCCGAATTCAGCCTGTCAGAGCAGCCATGCGTTTTCGGAAAACCGCCGGCGAAGTGGCCTCCCGCGCATCTGCTCAGGCCTTAGTTTCGAGCAGACGCGCCTTGAGGCCCTTGGGGTAAAGCTCCGGGCCGCCCTCGCGGTCGAGGTCGTCCAGCGCGAACCATCGGGCGACGCCGGCTGCGCCGTCGTCCTCGTAAAAGACGATATCGTCCTGACCGTCGAAAGCGCCCTTCGGAAACGCCACCTCGAACAGGACCAGATACTCGTGGCCGACCGCGCCCTCGTGGACATAGATGTTCTCGACGTGAACGGGCTCGCCCACGACGCTCACGTCGATCCCCAGTTCCTCGCGGAATTCACGGATGACCGCGGCGCGCGCGGTCTCGCCGAACTCGACCGAACCGCCGAGCGGCCGCACGCCCTTCACCCGTCCGGCGTCGTCCGGAACTTCGGCCGCCAGCAGCCGCCCGTCGCGCCAGTGCAAGCCGAGCGCTTTCACGCGGATGCGGGACGGGGGTCGCCAGACGGTCATGGCGTTTGGAATAGAGCATGCCGGCCGACCGCGCGACGGCGGTCGTGAAATAAGAAAAAACGCGCCGCCCGAAGGCGACGCGTTCGTCGTGTCATTCCGGACGGCGTCAGCCGTCAGCAGGGCCGGTAGCGGACCGTGGTGTAGCGGCGGCCGTAATAGTCGCGCCGGGTCTTGATGACCTTGCACTCCGACCCGTAATAGGCGCGGCGATAGTAGCCGTCGCCGCGATAGGGCCGGTAATAGCCGCCCGAATAGTAAGGCCGGTCGTAGGAGTTGTAGCTGTTTCCGGCGATGATCGCACCCGCGGCGAGACCAAGCGCTCCAGCGGCGAGATAGCCGCCACGGTCGCGGTGCCGGCGATAGCCGTAATGGCGACCGCCGTAATAGCCGCCGCTGTAGTAGCCGCGCCCGCCACGCCAGTGCCGGCCGCCGCCGTAGTGGCGACCACCACCCCAATGGCGTCCGCCGCCGCCCCAGCTCCGACCGCCGCCGCGCCAATGGCCGCCGCGGTGATCCACGGTCTGGATCTGGCTCATGGGAACGCCGGCGACGGTCGCCGGCGCGCGGGTGGCGGGAGCGGCCTCGGCGGGCAGCGCCCCGAAGGTCATGCCGAGCGCGCAGGCGCCTGCAAGCAGAGCGTTTCGAACCGACGTCATGAGAGTGTGCCTCCTGTCGAGCTTTTGTCCCGCCCTCATCGACCGCCCGCCTGACGCAGGCGAAACAGCGGCCGCGTTCATAACGCGCGAACCAAGGAGTTGGTTTCACGCCAACGTCATTGTTTTCGACGCAGGCGTGAGGCTCGCGCCGCCGTGATCCAGCGACGGACGAAAACGCAAAAGGCCCACGCAAGGCGCGCGGGCTTCCTGGTCGTCTATCGGATGTCGCGGTTCGACGCCGGACGCGCGTTTAGACAGCCCGCGCCGTCAGCAGGGGCGGTAGGTCACCACGCGCACCGGCTCGCCCCAGCGGTCCTCGCCCCAGCGCACCACCTTGCAGCGGTTGTAGTAGCGCGGACGCTCCACATAGACGCGGCGGGGCGCGTAATAGTCGTCCTCGTACGAATAGCGGTCGCGGTTGGCGGAGCCGGCGATCAGGGCGCCGGCCGCAAGCCCGAGCACGCCCGCCGCGGCGTAGCCGGCGGCGCGGTCGCCGCGATGACGGTGGCGATAGCCGCCGCCGTAATAGCGCCGGTCGCGCCAGTCCACGGTCTGCACCTGCGAGGTGCGCGCCTGCTCGACGGCGGCGGCCGAACCGACCCACCCCGCCTGCGCCGGAGCGACTGCGCCGAGAGCGACGCCCAGAATGCCGGCGACGGCCAGCGTCCGCTTCACAAACGAGCCCATTCCATCTCTCCTTCCGCGCCGGCTCCGCGGCCTCGACGATCCGCGGTTTCCCTCGCGCGGCGCGCGCCTTGGTCCCTCGCCGCGGAAGGTACTCCTTTCACGCCTGTCCGCAAGAGCGGGCGGCCGCGCCGGCCTCAGCCTTCCGTCCATGGGGACAGACGGCGCGGGGCGCTTGCCGCGCGCGGGCGCGAAAGGCTATGAGACCGATCTTGATGGCCGATCAAGCGCACCCCCACCCGCCGTTCCCGCACCGTCACCTGCTCGGCGTCGCCGGCCTGTCTCCGGGGGACATCCGCGGGCTGCTCGCCGCCGCCGAAGACGCGGTCTCGCTCAGCCGGCAGGTGGAGAAGAAAAGCGCCACCCTGCGCGGCCGCACCCAGATCAACCTGTTCTTCGAGAACTCAACGCGCACCCAGTCGTCGTTCGAGATCGCGGGCAAGCGCCTCGGCGCCGACGTGATGAACATGGCGGTCGGCAACTCGTCGATCAAAAAGGGCGAGACCCTGCTCGACACCGCCGCCACCCTGAACGCCATGCGGCCGGACATCATCGTGGTGCGGCACCACGCGGCGGGCGCGGTGGCGCTGCTGGCGCAGAAGGTGGACTGCTCGGTGGTGAACGCCGGCGACGGCGCCCACGAGCACCCGACGCAGGCCCTGCTGGACGCGCTCACCATCACCCGCGCCAAGGGCCGGATCGAGGGCCTCGAGGTCGCGATCTGCGGCGACGTGCTGCACAGCCGCGTCGCCCGCTCCAACATTCTGCTTTTGAACGCGCTCGGCGCGCGGGTGCGGGTCATCGCCCCCTCCACCCTGCTGCCGGCGGATGTGGAGCGGCTCGGCGTCACCGTGTTCCGCGACATGCGCAAGGGGCTCGACGGCGCCGACGTGGTGATGATGCTCCGGCTGCAACTCGAGCGGATGAACGGCTCCTTCGTGCCATCCGTGAAGGAGTACTTCAAGCATTTCGGCCTGGACGACGCCAAGCTCGCCTACGCCCGGCCCGACGCGGTGGTGATGCATCCCGGCCCCATGAACCGGGGCGTTGAGATCGCCTCCGACGTGGCGGACGGCCCGCGCTCCCTCATCCGCGACCAGGTGGAGATGGGCGTCGCCGTGCGCATGGCCGTGCTCGAGGCGCTTGGCCGCCGCCTGCCCAACGCCGCGTGACGCCATGCTGAACCACGCCCCCCGCCCGCTCCAGTTCCTCAACGCCCGCCTGGTCTGCCCCGCCAGCGGCCGCGACGAGATCGGCTCGCTGCTGATCGACAACGGCGTCATCGCCGAAGTCGGGTCGGACGTGCGCCCCGCCGCGCGCGCCGAACAGGTGGACTGCCGGGGCCATGTGCTGGCGCCGGGCCTGATCGACCTCGGCGCCTTCGTGGGCGAACCCGGCGCCGAGCACCGCGAGACGCTGGCGACCGCAAGCCGCGCCGCGGCTGCGGGCGGCGTCACCACCATCGTGGCGCGACCCGACACCACCCCGCCGGTGGACGCGCCGGAGATCGTCGACTACCTCACCCGCCGCGCCCGCGACACGGCGAGCGTGCGCATCCACACGCTCGCGGCCCTCACCAAAGGCCTCGAAGGCCGGGAGATGACCGAGGTCGGCCTGCTGCTGGAAGCGGGCGCCGTGGCGTTTTCGGACGGCCCCCGGTCGGTGGCGAGCGCCCGCGTCATGCGCCGGGCCATGACCTATGCGCGGGATTTCGACGCGCTGATCTGCCACCATGTGGAGGACGCCGAGCTCGCCGCCGGCGGCGCCATGAACGAGGGCGAGCTCGCGAGCCGGCTCGGCCTGCCGGGGCGTCCTTGCGCGGCGGAAGCGCTGGTGCTGGAGCGCGACGTGCGCCTCGTGGCGCTGACCGGCGCGCGCTACCACGCCAACCTCGTCACCTGCGCCGACAGCGTGGCGATCGTGGCCGGCGCCAAGCGGCGCGGCCTGCCCGTCACCTGCGGCGTCTCCGCGGCGCATCTGACGCTGAACGAGAACGACGTCGGCGAGTACCGCACCTTCTTCAAGCTCGCCCCGCCGCTGCGCCGAGAGGACGACCGCCGCGCGCTGGTGGAGGCCCTGGCCGACGGTGTGATCGACGTGGTGTGCTCGGGCCACGACCCGCAGGACGTGGAGACCAAGCGCCGCCCCTTCGCGGAAGCCGACGACGGCGCCATCGGCGTGGAGACCATGCTCTCCGCCGGGCTGCGGCTGGTGCATGCGGGCGACGTGTCGCTGCGGCGACTGCTGCACGCCATGTCCACCCGGCCGGCGGAGCTTCTGGGCCTGCCCGGCGGCGCGCTGAAGGTCGGCGCGCCGGCGGATCTGGCGCTGATCGACCTCGACGCGCCCTTCGTGCTGGACGCGGCGGCGCTGAAGTCGAAATCCAAGAATACCCCGTTCGATCAGGCGCGGCTTCAGGGGCGCGTGCTGCGCACGGTCGTTGCCGGACACACCGTCTATCCTTACGCTTGACGCGACCGCCGCCGGCCGCCTGACGCTTCGGACCTTCATGACGGACATCACCCTCCCCGCCCTGGGCGCCTCGATCGCGCTCGGCTACCTCGCTGGCTCGATCCCCTTCGGGGTGCTCGTCACGAAAATCGCCGGCGCGGGCGACCTGCGCTCCATCGGCTCCGGCAACATCGGCGCGACCAACGTGCTGCGCACGGGCCGCAAGGACCTCGCGGCCGCGACCCTGATCGGCGACATGCTGAAGGCGACCGTCGCGGCGCTCGTCGCCTCGGCGCTGTTCGGCCCGGCGGGCGGCCTCGCCGCCGGGGCCGCGGCCTTCGTCGGCCATGTGTTCCCGGTGTGGCTCGGCTTCCGGGGCGGCAAGGGGGTCGCCACCTATCTCGGCGCCCTACTCGGCGTCGCCTGGCCGATCGCGCTCCTGTTCGCCGCCGTGTGGCTGGCGACGGCGAAGCTCACCCGCTACTCCTCCGCCTCGGCGCTGGCGGCCAGCCTCGCCGCGCCGGTCGCGCTGGCGCTGACCGCCGGCTGGGGGACCGCCGCGGTGTTCGCCGCACTGACGGCCGGGCTCTGGTTTTTCCACCGCGAGAACATCGCCCGTCTGCTCGCCGGCCGGGAAAGCCGGATCGGCGACAAGGGCACGCCCTCGCCCAGTCACGAGGGGTGAGCCGGCCATGCCGCGTCTCTCGCCCGAACAGCGCGTCGCGTGGCTGCGCCTCATCCGCTCCGAGAACGTCGGCCCCCGCACCTTCCGCGATCTGGTGAACCATTTCGGCGGGGCGCAGGCCGCGCTGGACGCCGTTCCCGATCTCGCTCGCCGCGGCGGCCGCGCCATCCGCGTCGCCTCCGTGGCGGAGGCCGAGGACGAACTGGCCGCCTGCGAACGGCGCGGCGCGCGCGTCGTGGCGCTGGGGGAGCCGGACTATCCCGCGCTGCTCGCGTCCATCGAGGGCGCGCCGCCGCTGATCACCATCGCCGGCGCGGCCGAGGCGCTGAACCGCCCGACGGTCGGGATCGTCGGCGCGCGCAACGCCTCCTCCTCCGGGCGCACCTT